>JBDTHH010000152.1:0-2972 GCA_039937055.1 Ktedonobacteraceae bacterium
TATATACGAGACAGGAGGGAAGGAAGTTGTAGGGGATAGGAGACATGGGCGTAATGGATTTACCCACGCGCTACGGAAACGTTCCTACGTTAATTGGAGAATTGTCCTGCCAGCGCGGGCGCGGCCCGCTGCGCTTCGGGCTTTGTGCCGAGCGTCCAGTAGAGCACGGTGGCCAGCACGATCAGCAGCCCCACCCCACTCAGGAGCAGTTGGACCAGCACACCGATAAAGACGAGGAGCAGACCGGCGGCCATGATAATGGGGCAGAGACTCGGCGAGGGAGCAAGCGTTCTCGTCTGCGCCAGCAGCACCCGCTCTTCCTGAACGACGCGGTTCGCGAGCAAGCGTTCAGTCAGGGTATGCAGTGCGCGCGCATCGAAGGGCTTGGCCAGGCAGGTGACGTACTCTGGAAGCGTATCCTGGTCGCCACTTTCCGCTGGCAACTGCTCCCAGGCAAGCACGACTATAGGAAGGCCAGCGAGGGAGGGTGTGGCTTGCGTGGCCTCCAGCAGCGACCAATCGCAGCGAATGCCCTGATCGATGTCCAGCACCAGCAATTCCGGCGCGGGTCCGGCCGGCGCGGAAAGCTCGGCGAGAGAACCGGCCTCGATCACACGCATACCATGATACTCTAAACCAAGCGTGATCAGCCGGCGTAGCGATGGGTCTGCCTCTACAAGCAGGACAGTGGACCTGGAACCGTACGGCATGGTTGTCTTCTTCTCTCTCTGGTATACGGCTGCCTGCAGCCTCTCGCTTCCTAATAAGCTCTCTTGCAAGAGTATACGTTGCACGTTACAGGCACATTGATGGGGGGTTTCTATTCCTTACAGCGACCTGAACAACAGGCAGCATGTCTTCCATGCCTCACGGGCCGCCAAAAATGAGGGCAGGCCGTGAGCACTGTATCAGTTGCTCACAGCCTGCCATTGGCGGCAGATGCCATCAAGGGTCAACGGCACACGCCATCAATTGCGTCCCTACTTGCCAACTTTGTTGCGTGTCTTACCCAGGTTGCCGGGGATCTCTTCGTTCAGGCCGATATGGTTGATGACGACGCGCACGCCGGGGATCGCGATCAGTTCGTTCTCCAGCATGTACTTCATCTTGCTGTTCGGGACGTTGCCGAACAGACTGAGGATGTAGTTCTCGACCTGCACCAGCAGATCTGAGGCGCCTTCGAGCTTGCCGGCCGCGCGCAGTTCGGCGATGCGTGAGTTGGCGGCATTGAGCAGCTCATCCTCGGCGACAATAAAATTGCGCACATCGATCACATTGGGCAACTGCCGCACCTGGTCCTCGATGGTCTGCTTCTGGGCCTCCAGTTCGACCTTGCCATACAGGGCCAGGACCACGCCCTCCTGCTCCACCTCCACGCTGACGGGGTGCGCGCTCCAGGCGGTGCTGCCGATAGTTACGTTGCGCTCGACAACCTGCTCGGCGCGGTCCAGGATCACCGAGGCCATCGGGCTGAGTTGCTGCTCTTCAACCCCGACATGCGCCGTCGTCGCGCCATGGCCATGCACCGGCTTCTCCAGCGCCCAGCCCATAATACCCACCAGCACAAAGGGGGCCGCGATAATCGAGATCCAGGGAGCAGTATCGACAACGATAAGCCCCACGACCGTCACAACGACCGCCACGCCTAAGATAAGAGGCCACAAGCTGGGAACAGGTAGATGTTCATTACCCGCGTCGTCCGCGTGTTCATCTTCCTCGTAATCAGGGAGAATGGACGCGGTCATCATATCGTCCGCGGTAAGACTTGCACTTTGTAGAGGAGTTTCCATGAGTTCTCGCTTTCCTCCGCGAATGGTCCAACAATCGTCGGGACCCTGACTCACTCAGGCGCGGGTCCTTTTCTAAAGCATAACAGGTCTGCACTGTTCTTGCAAGCATCAATTTGCGCAAAATCCGGATCGATCTATGAGACGCAGCCGTTTCATAGCGAAAAACGTGCTCTCTATAGGATACGCATTATTTGAAACGTAGGAGAGCGCAACTATGGAAACGCACAACATGCCTGTTGAGGGAGAGTCACAGGAGCCACAGATGAGCCGCCAGCAGGCGCGTTCGGTACTCTTCACCGGCGTCCTCATCGGTATTGGGACCATCGGCTTTCTCGATGAAACCATCTTTCATCAACTCTTGCAGTGGCACGCTTTTTACTGGGCGACCGACGAACATGGTCGCATCCTGAGTGATGGCCTGTTTCATCTCTTCAGTACGCTCTTGCTGCTCTGGGGCCTGTTCCGCGTGTGGCGTGGTCACACTCGTTGGATCGCGGCCAGCGGAGCGATCATGGTAGCAGGCATGCTGCTGGGGGCAGGTGGCTTTAACTTTTACGATGGCATTATCCAACATGCCATTTTCCATTTCCACCTGGTGAACGAGCATGTCTGCAATGTAGCGATTACGCATGGCGATAATTCGCTGGCGAATTGTCCCCAGGATATTCCCTATGAAATTGTCTGGGACAGCATCGGTCTCATCTTACTGGTGGCAGGTTTCTTCTTCTGGCGCCAACATAGGGGGTATGACAAAACATCTGGAACGCGAAGAGCCAGTTAGCCAGTTAAAAGATACGCGGGAATGAGAGAGAGAAATGAGCAACCATCCCATCGAAAGGCCGAGAAGCTTCCCTGGCCGCCTGGGCACCGTCTTGTGCGTCTGGTTTCTTAGCGGCATGTTTCTCAGCATGTTGTTAAGTGGTATCTATTCTGTTGCTGGCCTGCTTCTGCCGCCCCTGTTCTTTTTTCTCTCTGGTACGATCTACCTGGCCGGTGGGCTGCTGGGCGGCCTGTGGAGTAGAGAGAGCCTTCGTCGACGAGAACTTTCTCGCACTGATGTGATCGTAACACTTTTCGTGCTTCTGCTGAGTGTTAGCTTTCTCTTTTTAAGCATTGTCTTTGTGATTATTGGCTTCCGGCGTCTGTAAGTTCGACCTGATTTTCTGGATATCCAATAGCTTC
>JBDTHH010000153.1:0-7935 GCA_039937055.1 Ktedonobacteraceae bacterium
TACCGAAGAGAGGACATAAAGCTGGGTGTTTCCTCACTTCAGGACAAAAGATCACGGTCCTCTCCATTGCTGCAATTCCTGTATTCCGGGTACACTCCAAAGCCCTGAATGGCGATCAGGAATCGAAGTATAACTCCGAGGAATAGGTATCGTGATCTTCTTGCCCTTGGAACGTTCCCTGCCCATGCAGCCTGGCCAGGTCACCGGTTCCATGAAAGTCGAAGAATTGCCCCTGGAAGTTCCCATCGGCTGCTTGTGTGCCGGTAAAGGACCATATGAGGGTCCCTGACTTGCCAGCTACTGTACAGGTACAGGTACTCTTGCCAGTGAAGGTTCCAGTCTTGTCTGGGTGCAGAATCAACGTCTCATCATTCGTAAACGATCCCGTGATATCTCCATAATTGACCACTTGTTGAGTCAGGTGAGAGACCTGGTTGTTCCCATCCTGTTGAACAGACTTGGGAGTGCTACTCAAAATCGTCGCGGTTCCCTTCGCTGTAAAGTGCTGACTCGCAGCATGTGTACCGGTTGTAGTGGTGGCCGCTGTGAGACTTCCCGTTGAGAACTCACGCCACGCAACCCCCCCTGCACTGATAAGGAGGATGAGCAGGACGGCACTAAAGATGATCCCGGTTCGCTTACCTCTTCGTTGGGCTGAAGGAGGTGGCGGCGGTGGCTGTGTAACCTGGTAAGGCTCGTACGGGTTTTGAGATGTTGACACTATCGTCGTGTCGTCGGGCGCTGCCTGAGTCATAGAGTACGAGTACTGTGTGGCGGCACCACAGCGGGAACAGTGTGCCTCTCCCTGAGAGAGTGGCGTCCCACAAGCATGACAGTTCATAACGAGTCCTCCTTTCTATCTACTCTATAGACGAGGTGGAACACCATTTTTCTGCTACGCATTGTCTGGCTGACGTGTTGGCCTGAAACCTGGACAGCATCGGCCCTGTGCGCTATAATAAGCCTGTTATGAATGGAATTGCTATGAGAGGTCTCGCAGTAATGATACGCATAAGGCAGGTCTGAGCGGAGCCCATCTGGGATCTACTGCTTAAGTGCGCGCGTCCCGCGTCTCGTTTGTAAACGTGGACGTTGCGTGCTGCCTGCTACACCGTCTTTTCAAGATCGGGCTTCGCATAGAGTCGCATAAGCCAGTTGGCTATGCGGCTTTTTTGCGCCTGTTGTGTGCCTGCATCTTGAAAGGAACGCGCGATGTCAGCTTCTTTGCGCCAAAGTATCCTCTATTCGCAGAACTTTCTTAAGGACCCGCGCCTCGTTGCCTCGCTGCTCGATAGGTGCGACATCGGTCGTGAAGACGTTGTGTATGAAATAGGCCCCGGCAAGGGTATAATTACCTGCCAGCTTGCCCCGCGCTGCAAACAGGTGGTCGCCATTGAGAAAGATCCGCGCCTGGTAGCCCTGTTGCTGCAAAAATTCGCGCATATCCCCAATGTGACGATCCACGAAGGCGATTTCCTGGACTATCGTCTGCCGCATAAGCCGTACAAGGTGTGCGCAAATATTCCCTTCAATATCACCAGGGCCATTGTCACCAGGCTCACGGAGGAGGAATATCCTCCAGAGGATGCGTATCTGGTTATGCAGAAGGAGGCCGCAGAGATGTTTCTTGGGGAGCCACGTGAGTCGCTATGTACGGTGTTGCTGAAGCCCTGGTTTGAGTTGGAGCTTGTGCATCGTTTCCGGCGCAGAGACTTTGTACCAGCGCCACAAGTTGAGGTGGTTATGCTGAGGCTGCGCAAAAGAGGGCCGCCCCTGGTAAACCATGCAGAGAGGCAGTGCTTCCGCGATTTTGTGGTATATAGTTTTACAACCTGGCGACCAACACTGGGCGAGACCCTCAAGGACATTTTTACCTGGCGGCAACTCAAGTATGTGAGCAGAGAGCTGGACTTCGATCTTGACGCCACACCAACGCTCATTACGTTCGAGCAGTGGCTGAACGTATTCAAGTACTTCAAAAATATAGGCCATGAGCAGGCCATGCATGCGATAGCGGGGAGTGAGAAGCGTCTCCTCCAACAACAAGAAAGATTGCAGAAGGTCCATAGAACGCGAAGAGATCGGTGAAAACAGTAGTGATGGCTCATGTATATAGGGGTAATCGGATAAGCACTTGCCATTCGAGGCGCCCATCTGTATACTGGTAACGCGCGAGATAGGATCGGGCGTGGAGGAACCGCCAGGGACATATCCGCGCGCCAGAAGAGGTGAGACCGTCCATGAGTGAACTGACAAACGAGTACGACGTGATCGCGCCATTTTACGATATCGAGCATGCGCACTTTACCGAAGACCTGGACCTGTACCGGGATTATGCAGAACTGCATGGCCCATATGGCCCGGTCCTGGAACTGGCCTGTGGCAGCGGGCGGCTCTTGCTGCCGCTTGCCCGCGAAGGCTATGAGCTGACCGGCGTCGATAGCTCCGCCCGCATGCTCGCGCTGGCCCGGCAACAGAGCGAACAGGCAGGCGTCGACTCGCGGGTGACCCTCGTGCAGCAAGACATCCGCGCGCTCCACCTGGAGCAGCAGTTCCGCCTGGCCTTCATTGCCCTTGGTTCGTTTGCGCATATCGCCACGCGCAAGGAGCAGCAGCAGACGCTCGCCGCGCTGCGGGCACACCTCGCCACTGGCGGGCTGTTCATCCTGGATATCAGCAACGCGGATGCGCGCTACATGGAAGGTCTGAGTGGGCAACTGCTGCACCAGGGCACGTGGCACTATCCCGGCGATACCCTATTGACCCATTTCGTCAGCCCGGCCTCCTCGACCTCCGGTCACCTACTGGAGTTGACCCATTTTTACGATCAGTATAGCCAGGGAGGCCCTCTCAGGCGCACGGTTATCACAACCCATCTCTATCTCTTCGAGCGCAGCGAAACGGAACTGTTGCTTGAACAGGCGGGCTTTGTTATCAAGGATGTCTACGGCAACTATGACCTCAGTCCCTTCGAGAACAGCAGCCCGCGTATGATTTTTATAGCGGAGGCGCGATAAATCATGGCATACACACCATTACATGCATGGAATCTTGAACCAGGGGAAGCCATTGCCTTGCAGCACGAGCTGGCCCAGCGCGTTGTGCGCACGGACAACCTGCCAGATGAGATCCGCCACATCGCGGGGGTCGATATGGCCATCAACGAGGAGAACGGCATGGCGCGGGCCGCCGTTGTGTTGCTCTCTTATCCGGAACTGGAGATCGAAGAGCAACACATCTACGAGGAACCGATACGCATGCCCTACGTTCCAGGGCTACTCTCGTTCCGCGAAATACCCTGCATCCTGGGCGCGATGGCCCTGCTGAAAGGGCGGCCAGACCTGGTGATGGCGGATGGTCAGGGCATCGCGCACCCCCGTCGCCTGGGCATCGGCTCCCACCTGGGACTCTGGATCGATCTGCCAACCATCGGCTGCGCGAAATCCATCCTGCGCGGTCACTACAACGAGAAGGCTCTGAGCGAGGAGGCGGGCGCGTGGCTGCCATTGACGGAGAAGGGCGAGACGCTGGGCGCGGCAGTTCGCACGCGCACACACGTCAAGCCCATGTTTATCTCGCTGGGACACCGCATCAGCCTGGAGACCAGCATTCGCTATGTGCTGGAATGCAGCCGAGGCTACCGCCTGCCAGAACCAACGCGCCAGGCCGATAAACTCTCCAAAAACAACGCCTATCGCGAACCAGAGGATGTACAACAGGATGCCCTCTGGCAATAGAGGGGGATATCTCACTCATCAGACTCTAGCTGGCCAGTATATAGCGCGACCGTGAAATGGAATGTTGTGCCCTCGCCTGGAACCGTATCGAACCAGATGCGGCCCTCGTGCTGCTCAACGATGAGCCTGGCAATCGTCAGGCCCAGACCATAGCCCCCCATCTTCGACTGGAGACTGTGATTGGACTGGTAGAAGCGCTCAAAGACATGCTCTCTATCGGTGGATGAAATACCGAAGCCGTTATCATTCACTGAGACAAGCGCCCACTGTTCGTCATACGTGCTAACACTGATCGTTACCGTGCCGCCAGGAGGCGTAAATTTAATCGCATTCGTAACCAGGTTATTGAGTACCTGCTTGATACGCTTCGGATCGGCGTAGAGCAGTGGTGCCGGCGTGGGTATATCTTTGTCGATGAGCACTTCCGCCTTGAGCGCCTGCGGTTGTAGACTTGTCACAACCTGCTTCGCCAGCGCCCGAAAATTCACCTTCTGCGGTTGCATATCAAACTGGCCAGAGTCTGAGCGCGTCATAAATAGAATGTCTTCGACAATGGAGATGAGTTGCTGCACACCCTCCTGGGCATAGCCAAGATATTTTAGCTGCTCCTCCGTCAATTGCCCCATATGCCCCAGCATCAACAGGTCGATGAAGCCATGCACAGAGTTCAGCGGCGTGCGCAGTTCGTGCGAGACCATCGAGACGAAATTCGCCCGTACGCGGTTGGCGATCTTCAGCGCCGAGACATCGCGCGCGGTAAAGACGACATGCATGCCGCTGCCGATGTCCACCGGCGTCACGCTGACCGAGACCTCGCAGGCAGTGTTGGGGTTAGCGCCTATCATTATCTCTTCATTGGGTAGCGCCCTCTTGTGTTGCAACACGCGCACAAGGGGACAGCTGGAGGTGCCACAGAGTTCTGTGCCGTTCAGGTTGCGGCACTTTAACATCTCCATGCAACTTCGGCCATACGTGGTTTCAGGGCGCCAACCGAGCGTCGCTGTGGCCGCCGGATTGAAGGCTACCACCTGGAAGTTGGCGTTGAGGGCGATCACCGCGTCAGGCGTGTTGGCAGCCAGTACACACAAGTACTGCTTGATTGTTTCTTCGAGTTGCGCCTCCGTAGCATTTTGCTGCAGCGTGTCCGGCGCGGAAATCGCCCCGGCAGGCTTTTGCTCACCATCCTCTTGGAGCGCTTCAGGACGGTATTCGGCCTGCTCCTCTCTCAGACGAGCAGCACCTTCTGATACCGGCTGCCGGTATAGTATATCTTTGTGAGCACGTTTCCGCACATTGCCCCCCTATTCCCTACTTCCCGATAAACTTGTAGCCAATGCGGCGAATTGAAATAATGTGCTGCGGATTATCCGGGTCCGGCTCTATCTTGCGCCGTAAGCGGCTGATGTACACATCTACAATATTACTATTACTTTCGTCATCATTCCAGACCGCCGCCAGAATCTGATCGCGATTGACTACCTGGCCAGCACTCGTCATCAGTACGCGCAGCACCTGCATCTCGGTATAGGTCAGGGCGATGGACGGGCGATTGGGCATAATGACATTCAGCTCGGCCGGGAAAAGTTCAATGCGTCCAGCCCGTATACTGTGCGCTCCCACTTTGCCGCTCTTCTTACTACTGCGGCGCATCACAGCATTCACACGTGCCACCAGTTCCTGGTGGTTGAAAGGCTTGCAAATGTAGTCATCCGCTCCAATATGAAAGCCTTTTAATTTTGACTCAAGACTATCCTGCGCAGTCATAAAAATAAGCGGCATCTCATATCCCTCGGCGCGCAGCTTCGCTGAGAACTCGAAGCCATCTAAATAGGGCATCGTCACATCGAGGATCAGCAGATCCGGCTCCCGCTTCTGAATCATCTGCATGGCCCCGCGCGGATTGTCCGTTATCTCCACCTCATAGCCTTCTTTAGAGAGAGCAAACTGTACCAGGGCATTTTCGAATTGATTGTCGTCAACAACAAGAATATACACAGCTTTTCCCCTCTTTACCATGTATTACCCTTCACACTGAGGTACCATATCTCAGGGGCGCCCTGCCCCCATGACCAGGCTAACGCCTGGCACCCCTGCTTGAGAGTGGATAACCACACGGAGCATTTCAATCTTATTTTGATCACAGCAGAGCCCGTTTGCGCAACTACAGGCAGTTGCCAGAATCTTTATCTCCTGGGATTAAACGAAACGACCTGCTATTTCTACCACGATCTATGCATGTGGGGGGACAATCATGCATAGTTCCACTCTCCATTGATACATTGTAGCTCTGTTGTGCGTATAGTACACGTTTAGTAATGGCACTGTCAAGAGCATACCAGCAGCTACACTCCCTCAATTCCCCTTGCCTGTCTGGACTGCTCTGTATCTCTCCAGGTAGACCAGCAGAATGGCGATGTCAGCAGGGCTGACCCCTTCAATGCGTGAAGCCTGTCCTAGTGTGCGCGGACGGGTGCGCGCCAGCTTCTGGCGGGCCTCGATGCGCAGATGGGGCACATCCTGATAGTCGAGAGCGGCAGGCATGAGCTGCTCTTCCAGGCGCCGTGTCCGGTGGATAAGCTGCTCCTGCTTACGCACATAGTGTTCATACTTGACCTGTAACTCTACCTCCTCTGCGATGGTTTGCTCCAGGCTCGGTAGTGCAAAAATAACTCTACTACTAATAGAAGGAGATTCAATCTCTTCTGTAACCCGGCCGGCAAGATGCGCCACCTGCTGGTAGGTTACCTCTGGCCGGCGCAGAAGCTCGCGAGCCGAGATCATCTGTCCCAGGGGCGCGATGCCTGCCTCCTGCGCGCAGGACTCCACCAGGCGCGACGAGGTAAATGCCAGGGCATCGAGTTGCGCCAGCGTACGCTGAATATGCTCCCGCTTCTGGACCACGCGAGCATAGCGCTCCTCGTCGATCAGCCCGAACATGTAGGCATACTCGCTCAAGCGCAGGTCTGCGCTCTCCGGGCGCAGCAGCAGGCGGTACTCGGCGCGCGATGTATGCAAGCGGTACGGCTCGCTCATCGCGCGCGTCACCAGGTCGTCGATGAGCACGCCGATATAGGCTTCATGGCGGCCCAGGACGAAGCCCTCTTCGGCGCGCACATGCCGGGCCGCGTTGATTCCGGCCATGATGCCTTGCGCGGCGGCCTCCTCGTAGCCAGAGGTACCGTTGATCTGACCAGCCAGGAAGAGGCCAGCGACAGGCTTTGTCTCCAGCGTGGGGAACAACTGATCCGGCGGCACGTAATCATATTCGACGGCATAGCCCACGCGCATCATCTCGACGTGCTCCAGCGCCGGGATGCTGCGCAGCATGGCAAGCTGCACATCCTCCGGCAGGCTGGTATTCATGCCCTGCACATATACCTCGCCGGTACGCCAGCCCTCCGGCTCTAGAAAGATCTGGTGCGAGACCTTATCAGCGAACCGCACAATCTTATCTTCGATGGAGGGGCAATAGCGGGGGCCGACGCCCTCGATGACGCCATTATAGAGCGGGGAGCGATGCAGGTTGTCGCGTATCACCTGGTGCGTGCGTTCGTTTGTGCGCACAAGGTAGCAGGGCAACTGCGGCCGCCAGCCGTACAGGTCCTGGTCCGTGACTGGGTAGAGCGCATTGGGCCGCCCGCCGGGTAGTTGCACATCGGCGCGCGCGCTGAGGTCCTGTGAGAAGTAGAGCGGCGTGCGGCTGCCAGGTTGCGGCTCTGTCTGGCTGAAATCGATGCTACGCGCGTCGATGCGGGGAGGCGTGCCTGTCTTGAAGCGGCGCACCACCAGGCCCAGCCCACGCAGTGCGTCAGATATCCCCAGCGCCGGACCCTCGCCCGCACGCCCACCGGGCTGCGTCTTCTCGCCGACCACCAGGCGCCCATTAATGAATGTGCCGGTGGTCAGGATCACCGCCCTGGCCTCGTAGCGCCAACCCTCGCGCGTCACCACGCCACTCATCTCCGGGCGCCCATCGGCCCCCGTGCCGCTCAAAAAGCGCGTAATCGTGGCCTGCTTGAGATCCAGGCCAGGCTGAGCTTCGAGCGCGAACTTCATTGCCAGGCGATAGGCCTGCTTGTCACATTGCGCGCGCAGAGCCTGCACGGCTGGCCCCTTGCTGGTATTCAGCAGGCGCATCTGGATGAACGTGCGGTCGGTAGTGCGGCCGATCTCGCCGCCCAGCGCATCGATCTCCTTG
>JBDTHH010000154.1:0-4047 GCA_039937055.1 Ktedonobacteraceae bacterium
TCTTTGAGGGGGATCGTCTGCGGCGGCTGGGCCAGGATGCTTCTCAGGAAGGCATCGACATGTTCGGCATCCCACTGTTTCCCGCGGCCGTCGCTCAGGATGGAGGCGGCTTTCTCTACAGGCATGCCTTTGCGGTATGGTCGATCGCTGGTCATAGCGTCGAAGGTGTCGGCGACGGCCAGCACGCGCGCGCCGAAGGGGATATCGAGACCCTTGAGCCGGGCGGGATAGCCGTTGCCATCCCAACTCTCGTGGTGATGGCGCACAATCTCCGTCCCGCGCGCAAAATCCGGATAGCGGACCAGCAGCTCCGCGCCCCGGTCCGGGTGCGTCTCCATCATGGCGCGTTCTTCCGGGTTGAGCGGCCCTGCTTTATTGAGGATACTATCAGGAATGCCGATTTTCCCGATATCATGCACACGCGCGGCGGTAATAATCATATCTACTTCTGGGCCGTATAAATTCAGTTCTTTCAGCAGCATGGCGGTATATTTCGTCACGCGCCGGGAGTGACCGCCGGTATAGGGGTCGCGCAGGTCAACGGTGTCGGCCATACTTTCAAGCAGGTGACCGGTGCTTTCGTTCATCTCTTTGACATATTTACAGCTAAAATAGAGGATGCCTATCGGGACCACCAACAGGAACAGGGACAGGGGTTCTTGCGCAACGGCGAACGTGCCAAGTATCCCCAGGATATATTGAGCGCCCTCGGCAAGCCACATATCGCGTACACAGGTCCGCAGTATCTTCCTGAAAGGCTCGTCAAAGAACACGAACATTTGGAGGGCGAACGTCAGCATATCGCTGGCAAACAAGAGGAGCGCGGCGGCGATCAGAAGCAGAGCATGAATACTTGTTCCGTGAAGTGGAACATGGGCAACCAGTGATGCTAGCAGGACGCTAAGGATATAGCGTGCTCCCTGGACAGCGATATCGCTTGCCAGGTTCTGGCTCCTGGCCTGCACCGACACTTCGGCTATCAGTATACCGATGCCGGCCACGCTTGCGGCTACTGGCGGTGGCAGAAGCACCGCCAGCAGGTAAAAAGCCACGGTACTCATCTGGATCTTGACGTGCAGGCGAATGTTGATAGGGTAGCGGTACGAAACGACGATGGCCCCTGCCAGGAATCCGGCTAGCAATATGTCCTGCATCCCGATGCGCAGGTGAGCCGCGAGGAAGTACCACCAGCCAGCGACCAGTACAAGGATGGCCTGCACGACAATGCCTGCCAGGACCCCGGTCCGCCAGGTGAAATGAGGCAGACGAAAATTCAAGACGTTCCTCCTTTTCGTAGCGTTCTGTCACGCTTCATTCGATACGTGAGCCGCCTCTCGTCCGCGTGGGCGGCCTCGCTTGCGAGGGCGGGAGAGGCCGCCCACGCCCAAGGGCCAATACATTTCACTTAAGCTGATAAACTCATCAATATAGCCCCATAATTAGGGAGCATATGAGCGCATGTAGCCGTCTATATTGATGAGATTCAAATCCTTCAGTGAAATGTATTGGGCCCAAGGGCCTGCCCCACGGATGCGGCAAGCCGGATCCCTACGCGGACGGGGAAGGCCCCGATACCCGTGCGATGAACTTTGACAGAGCACTACGAAGGGTGAGCAACCCTTGCCTATTTCAAGCGGTTGGTGAAGACGGAAACGCTGTTCTTGCTACGCTGACACCGCAATATGGATAGGGTAGTTCGTAAGGCCATTCGTCACGATAAGGCTTTTATGCCCACCGGCTGAGACATAGGCCGTGACAGCGGCACTGACATTAGCCGCGTTTACAAGGAAATCTCCGGTATACTGATTGGCGGGTTGATCCGCGAAGAACAGCACCCTTTCTTTCTGCTGGAGCGGGCCGTGTGTGTAGACGACACTCACCAGTCTCACACCCGTAGGAACGTGGACCGTGTACACCACGGAACTGATGTTTGTTGCGTCAGGCAGGTTGATAGCTACAGACAGACTGACCTGATATCCGTTCGAGAGTGTCACAATGGGATCACCACGGCATATACTGGCGGCAAAGGCTTGTGGCGTCGTTGCCAGCATCCCAATAGTAAGACTCAGCATCACAGCCAGACCCACGATGGTCTGCTGGCGAAAGTGTGCCATTACGTACTTTCCGCATTTTCTGATGTTCAACATGGGGGTAACTCCTTTCTCCTGTGGGGGACGACGTTTCAAGATGAAAAGCGCTTCCGGAATCCTGAAAGTGAATGCTCTTTACTCCTTCTCATCCTTACGGGTTCGCATATGTATATCGGAAAGGGTGACCTTATTCTGTATAGCCTATTAGTCCTGCTACGGGGGGAAAGGCCGGGTGACGCAAAAGCCGCCGGTGATCTCGCCTATACGCGGGTCAGGATGGTATGATGTAGATGGGAACAAAAGGCAGGTCGGTTGTCCCTACGGAACCATCGCTTCTGTGTACAATTGGAGGAAAAGCCGCAATGCAATTTGGTCGCTGCTACGAAGAATTTGAGATTGGTGCGCTCTACAAGCACTGGCCTGGGCGCACGATTACCGAGTACGATGATACGCTCTTCTGCATGCTCACCATGAATCATAACCCGCTGCACATCGATGCCAACTATGCCGAGGACACGCAGTTCAAGCAGCGGCTGGTGGTGGGGCCGCTGATATTCAGCATCGCGCTGGGCATGTCGGTGGGAGATGTCAGCGGTAAGGCCATCGCGAACCTGGAGTTCGAGTATGTCAAACACCTGGCCCCCACTTTTCACGGCGATACTATCTACGCCGAGACGACGGTGCTGGAGAAGAAGCTGTCGGCCAGCAAGCCTGATCGGGGCATTGTGACGGTCGAGACCATCGCCTATAACCAGCGCGGCGAGCGCGTGCTCTCGTTCAAGCGGCGCGTCATGGTGCCCACCCAGGCCTATGACGAGGTGCGGCAGCGCGACCTGGAGCAGAAGATGGCGCGACTGCGCCAGGAAGGGCAGGAACTATGACCAGCGGCAACATCATACCCCCCAACGTACAGATGGTGATGGCGCGCGACTTCGTGGTGCGGCGCACAGAGCTGACCGTGCCGGGGCACAGCATGAAGATGATGGCCAAAGCCGCGGCCTCCACAGCCGACCAGGTGATGTTTGACCTGGAGGACGCCTGCGCCGTCTCGCAGAAGGTCGAGGCCCGCAAAACGGTGATCGAGGCCTTGAATACGCTCGACTTCGGTGCCAGGATACGCACCTTCCGACCCAACAACGTGCGCACGCGTTTCTTCTATCGCGACCTGATCGAGGTCGTGGAGGCGGCGGGCCGCAACATCGACGCGGTGGTGATCCCCAAGTGCTATGGGGCGGAGGATATCCTCTTCGTCGACCGTTTTCTGAGCCAGATCGAGGAGAACATGGGCTTCGAGATCGGGCGCATCAAGCTGGAGGTGCTGATCGAGTCCGCCGATGCCGTCCTGCACGCCGAGCAGATCGCCAAAGCCACGCCGCGTATGGGGGGGCTGATCTTTGGCCTGGTAGATTTCGCGGGCGATATCGGCGCGCAGGAGTTGGGTGGCGAGCAGTTTTTCTACTACAACTACGCCAAAGCTAAATGCATCGTGGCGGCGCGCGCGGCGGGCATCACCGTCGTTGATGGGGTCACGCTGGCCATTCGCGATAACGAGGCCTGCCGCCGGGATGCGCAGATGGGCGCGCGCATGGGTTTCGACGGCAAGTGGGCCATTCACCCCGCCCAGATCGAGATCATCAACGAGGTCTACACGCCCACCCCCGGCGAGATCGCCAGGGCCAAACACATCATCGAAGAGTACCAGAAGGCCGATGTCCAGGGCGGCCTGGGCGCGATCATCATCGACGATCAGATGATCGATGCCGCTGTGCTGCGCGTCGAATGGCGCAAGCTAGCGATTGCCAGGAAAGCGGGACTGGCCTGATAAGTGAAATGCCGCAAGCAAGGAAGAAGGGCCACCCAGGACTCATGCCTGGGTGGCCCTTCTTCCTTGCAATGGCGCTGTTCACCTCATCACGCTCAGGCGATGGCGCTCTTCTGATGTGCGCACCCAGGACCG
>JBDTHH010000155.1:0-10314 GCA_039937055.1 Ktedonobacteraceae bacterium
ACGGCGCTGCGCGGGGTGACCTTTTCGGAGGCGCGAATCGTGTGTTGTCCAAGAGACCAGCCAGGGTTGATACTGATCTTCACATCGAAACTGCCGTCGTTCTTGACCGTTACGTTAGTGCCTGCCACTGGTACCCGCGTGCTGCTGGCATCCAGGGTCAGGCCGGCCGTGTTCCCGGCGTAGGCGAAGCGAGTGCTAGAGGACGTATCGACGAATTCGAGCGGCTGCGAACCATCAAGCACAAGACTGGCGCTGCTCCCCGGCAAGAAATGGTCGCCATGCAGTGGCAGGATGCCGTCAGGCAGCACATCTGTGCTGCCGCTGAGCGTAGAGAGCGCGGGCGCCAGGATGGTGAGGCTGATGGCTGCGATGCTGCTGACAAGGATCACGATAGTGATCAGTCCCACAATCAGCGCGACCAGGCAGCCGCTCGGTCCCGTCGAAGTTGTGCCTGGGGAAGTGCCGGGGCCGTGTGGCGGATGCGGATGTGGATGCAGCGGTGGAGCGTAATGCGGCGGAGCCTGTGATGTGGGAGCGTCATAGTACCAGGGAGGCGCGCCGCTTGCGCCCATTTGTCCCGCCCCCATTCCAGGACCAGGTGTTCCCACGACAGAAGGGACATTGCCAATCTGCGGCATGCCCTGCACCACCGGCACGTTCGCGGCCCCCGGCTGCATACTGGCTGCCAGCGGAAATGCCAGCCCAAGCAGTGCCGCGCGCCGCCGTCTCTCCTCTTCATCTTCGTCCTGCTCATCATCGCCCGCGGCTATGTTATCCTGCATCAATACAGTTTGATGGCCCTGCCCCGGTTGAGACTGCATAGGGGCCTGGCCCTGAGATGGGTCTACAGTGGGTCGCGTCTCCTGCTCATCCAGGCCTATGGTAGAGAAGCCAGCCGCGTTGGTGAGCGATTCGGCCGCATTCCTGGGCGTGTGCCCACAATGCCCACAGAAGCTGGCCCCATCGGGTATGTCCGAGCCACAAAATTCGCAGCGCTGCATAGCAATCCTCCTGCCTGGCAAAGATGGTATGAACATGAGTAGCAGACCCGGAGACGACCGGTCGCGAGCAAGACACTCATCATGGTCATACGAAGTGTGCTTAGTCTACCATAGGTTTGAACGATTGGGGAGGTGCTATTTTCACTGTTTGATTGTGAATTGGGCCACAGCCGCCATTATAGTCCGAAACGTTGCTGCGCGCGGATAATATTTGCCAGCAGGGTAGGAGCCTCCAGGCGCGAGCCATACAGCCTATCCGTGCGTTGCTCCCGACCTGCGGTGAGCCTGGACAGCGTGTTAGAGGCGCTCAAGCCCTGCGCCATCAGATGTCCAGCAAGCGCGCTGATAATCGCGGCAGAGAACGACGAGCCAGACCAATCGGCCCAGCCGGAGGTATTTTGCTGGTTGCTGGGGAACACCGGTGAAATATACACGCCGCGCACCGCATCCGGCAACCCATTGGCATCGACCAATCCATCGCTGTCACCGCCAAAGGTAGCCACCCCCGTGTTTGATGACGGGGTGCCTGCCATGTTGGCGAAGAGCGAAGGCCTGGAGCGGCTGTTTACCGAAGTGGCGCTCACCGTTGTCCCGAAGCGGGCCGGAGCGCGTGGCGGACGGATGCGTTGCCCCTGTTTATTCGCCATCTGCGAGTCGTTGCCCGCGGCGGCCACGATCAAGGCGCCCTGCGCGAAGAGCGACTCGAAGAGCAGGCGCAGCCCCTCCTCAATGTGGGCCAGCACGTGTGTCACGCTTGCCAACTGCGCGCTGGCCCATTGCCGGTTATCAAACCAGACATACGGGAGCCGCAGCGCGTCAGGCATGACTGTCAGGCTGAGATTAATGACGAGGCGCCGAATAGAGGTTGCCACCAGCTCCTTCTCCAGGTCGGTCAGGGCTGCGAAAAGATTGTAGAGATCGCAGCCGCCGTAATCGTTGAGGATGCGGATGAGCCGGATACGAGCGCGCGGGATGAGATCGCGAATGATGCCGGACACAAAAATGCCGTGATCGGGCATCATGTAATAGCTGGCCTCACCGTAGCGGTCACGGCCGGTGCGTACATCGTTGGCCAGTGGATAGCGGTCGTAGTTGATCTCGAAGGCCCCATTCTCGCTGCGCAGATCGTTGGCGAGGCGTTGCAACAGCCAGTGCCGCTGGAACTCTGGGCGGCTGGCGGCGCTGAGAATACGATCAGGATGATGGGCAGTATCCAGCACGGCGATCATGACGTCCTGGCCACCGCTGGGATCAAGGAGCGCGCCCTGCTCGACAAATGATGTATGCCAGCCGAGAGGGATCTTCTCTTTTGCCGTTGCCGCCACATCAAGTGAGGGTGCAGGCCGGGGTGGGAGCGTCGGCCCTCCCGCGCTGTAATGCACAGGGGCCGCGGTTACCAGCCAGTTCGGCATGATGGAAACAATCTGTAATCCCACCTGTGCCATCTGTTCGAGCCGCATTTGTAGATGCGAGATCGCCAGTGGCATCGGGTCCGTGACCGCCGGGTCTGTATGCCGGACGTGAAAGAAGATGGACGCCAGTGGCTGCTGCCGGTGCAGGCCAAAGATAAACGCTCTGCGACGTACCGGCGGCATAGTGGGCGTGGCCCGCCAGCGCCCGTAGTTGCCGTACGTTTCTACTACCAGGTTATGCGGTGCAAGCAGCGCGTTAAGCTGCCCGCGTACTTGTTCGGCCAGTACATCCTGCTCGTCTTCGGCAAGCCGGCGGGGAAGCTGCACCACCACCACCATTTCCCCCGGTATCCAGTATTGTAATTCATCAGGTACCCCCAGTAACTCAGCAGAATTACGAGCCATGCGCGTATTTCCCCCCCTATCGCAAATATGTCGCACATCTGCGCGGCCATTCCTGCCTATAGAGCATAGGCCGCAATCAATGCATCTGACACCTGGCATTATAGCGGAATGCGCGCCTAAAAAAAAGGGTGTAGTCTTAGTACTCTCTCGTTTGTATGCGATCCTCAACCACTTCTATGCTAGAATCTAGCAAGCACCTTTCATAGGTGAGATTTTTGTGCCTCGATGGCCCCGGCTGCTGGAGGAGCGCCCGTGACTATCGCTTCCGGACCGTCTCCGAGCCTTAACGCTCCTCAGGGCTGGCCCGCTACTGTGGTCCCGGCGGGCTGGACTGTCGAATAAGTAGTAATTGACTAAGAGTTTATTAGGAAACCATACTGAAGCCGCTTCAGTATGGTTTCCTAATGCTCTTTTTCCCATCCAGATATTTTTTTGGAGAGCGAGGAATGTGTCGTGGCATAAGTGAACAATAGTGATGTAATCTGCTACTCTACCTTTGACATGAGCTAATGATTCCGTCAGACCATTTTTCACCATATCATTCTTGTAAGATTATATTATACAGGAGCAATCCGTCTATGTTGCGGGATATTCATACACTCCATCCATTAAATTTGTTGCTCATTGGCCTTTTATTGTTGCCGATGATTGGGAGCGCCTGCCTGTTTACGGTGGTGACGGTTGGACTGCTCTTTGCACGAGCGAAGATTTTCCACCAGCGTGTATATAAGCCGATGCTGTTTAATCTGTTCCTGGCGTGGATTCCGCTTATCTGCGTGGGGATCGCGCTGCTGGCTTTTCTGGCCTCTGTACTCAGGGGTGAAGGTCTGCTCTGGGTGACAATTGTGCTGCTCGGGATATGGTTTGTCTTTTTCCCCAACTCAACCTATCTGGTGACGGAATTTCATCATCTGCGGGATGAAAAGGCCGATATCCCCTACTGGTTTGATACGATTATGATCCTGGCGCTGGCACTCTGCGGGCTGTTGCTAGGTAGTTTTTCACTGCTGCTGGTGCATGAGCTATTACTGATCTACCTGCCGGGGCCGCTGACCTGGGTGCTGTTTGTAGCGTACCTCTTTTTGTCGAATGTCGGGATCTATATTGGCCGCTTCCTGCGCTTCAATAGCTGGGATGTGCTGGCCAATCCCTTCAATCTGCTGGCCAGGCTGGGCAAGGTCTGGCGGGAAAAGCAGACCAGGCGGCAACTGCTGCTCTTTGCCAGCCTCTTTACGCTGTTTTTGCTAACCTTCTACCTTTTTCTGTATAGCGCGGTCGAGCCAGTCGCGTCGGCGCTGCTGCTTGTCATCCAACATCCTGGGATCTTCAAATAAGACAGAGAAAAGCAAAGAAACGCCTGGCAGCGATTGTACATCCCAATATTGACTATCCGGCAGGCAGGTGCTATAGTACGCGTGTTCGTACGAGCATTCTTGAAGGCAACAAGCATGGTGGAAATCACGCTGAAAGAAGCGAAAAGCATCCTGACGCCCCAACGTCATGGATTCTTAGCGGAGGGCTCGTATCCATTCACGCATTCCCTGGCGGGCTACGTGGGATGCGGCTTTGGGCAGACGACCTGCGGGCTGTACTGCTACGCGCAGTTTCTGCCGAGCTGGTCGTTTGGGGGCATGGGTGCGCTCTGGGGCCAGGCCGTGCAGGTGAAAAAGAATGCGCCCGACCTCTTAGATAAAGCCCTTGGCGCGATGAAACCGGCTCGCCGCCAGAAGCTGCGTATCTTCATGAGCAGCACTACCGACCCCTACCAACCCATCGAGCGCCAGCAGCAGATCACCCGCCGCTGTCTGGAAGTCTTTGCTGGCTATCCTGATCTCGACCTGCTGCTGGTTCAGACGCGCTCACCCCTCGCTGAGCGCGACCTGCCGCTTCTGCACCAGATCCCGTATGCCTGGCTCTCTATAACTATCGAGACCGACGATCAAAGCTACCTCAAGGGTCTCAAAGGTGGCCCGCCCCTGGCGAAACGCTGGGACCTGGTGCGCGCTGCCAGTTCTAACGGCGTGCCCACGCAGATTGCCGTCAGCCCGTGTCTTTCTTACACCAGTGTCGAGGCGTTCGGCCAGCGCTTGCTCCACAGCGGAGCGCGCCGGCTGATCGTTGATACGCCAGTCGATGGCGACGGCTCCGCTGGGCAGCGCACGGCGCGCAGCCTGTTCGCGCAGGCGGAGCCAGCCTGGGCGGAGACATCCCACGCCCGGCAACTCTATCACTACGTACTTGAGCATGCGCCGGAAGCCGGCATCTCGGTTGGCTGGAGTAGCTCCGGCTTTTCTGGCATCGCGCCGCGTTTCTAGCCCTTTAGCAGGTGCATGGCATCTTCAAAGCTGATCCCACCTTCTGCAAGACGCTCAAGGATTTCCAGGCGTTGCCAGGAGCGGCCCTTCCGCTCCGGTGGGCGCTCCAACGCGGCTACGATATCGTCCAGGTGATTGCGCGCCGTGTTGTAGGCGACATTCAGTTCCGCTGCTAGCTTCTGGACGTTGCCCCGGTGCTTCACCAGTAGTCCCACGAAGGTGAGCTGTTCGGGTGTCAGGCGGCCCATCCAGCCCAGGCTGAATGCTCCCTCGATCACAATACCGCTCTCAGGACCCTCCAGCCGCGTGACCAGCAGTTCACCGCCGGTGACAGGGTCCTTCGTAATCAGCGGATTCACACTCCCGGCTTTTCTTACTGCCATAGAAACCTACCCATTGTACAGGATGAACTGCAAACCATATTCTGCTTATCTGTCGTCTGTGAAGCCGCCCTGGAGCGCTTTGACATAAGCAGGATCGACTTCACGCTCGCTCAATTCTATGATCTGCTTAAATGTCAAATCTGTCAACCCGGCTTCACGCAGTTGCTTGATATAAGCGGGATCGACATCGTGCTCGCTTAGTTTGATGATTTGCTCAAAGGTCAAATCTGTCAACCCAACTTCACGCAGTTGTTTGATATAAGCGGGATCGATATCGTGCTCACTCAATTCAATAACCTGGTCAAAGGTCAGGCCAGGTATTCCCACTTTGTGTAGCTTGAGAAAGTAGTTGGGATCGATATCGTGTTCGCTCAATTCGATGATTTGCTCAAAGGTCAGGTCCGTCAGCCCGGCTTTACGCAGCTTGAGGAGGTCGTTAGGATCGATATCGTGTTCGCTTAATTCAATGATCTGCTCGATGGAGAGACCGGTCACTCCGGCTTTGCGCATCCTGGCGAGATAGGATGTGTCGACATCATGATCGTGCAATTCGATGATTTGCTCAGTAGTAAGGTAAGTGAGGCCAGCATCGCGTAACGCTTTGATGTAGCCGGCATCAATCTCGCGTTCGCTCAATTTGATGATATGATCGAGAGTGAAACGCGCGGCCTCCTGCGCCTCCTGAGGTGGACCACCGAATTCCTGTACGAGTTCCCTGGTGTCTTTGGACCGGTTGCTCCCCTGTGTTCCCTCCGAAAGCGGTTCCTCGCCGAGTACCGCGATGAGCTGGTTCGCCTGCTCAATTGTGATCTTGCCAGTAGCCAGCATTTCAAGAACTTTGGTTCGCTCTTCGCTCACCTGCATTCTCCTTTGTGATGCTTCTCAGAACAATTAGCATATATTGCTAATATATTTGTCAACAAATGACAATTTATATGGCAGTAATAACATAAATATGGCCGTTTGTAAATAGCCTGCCATTGTATAGTGCTGAAATCACATGTGGCATCCATGTATTGATGAGCAAGGGAAGCACATGAGTCTTCAGGCTTCCTTGTGGTAGAATAATGCCATCATCAGTTCTATCAAGCGAGTGTGAGGTGGGGAGCATGTTCTCAGAGCGTCTCTGTAATACACTGATCGAACTTGTCGGTATTCCCAGTACGTCGGGCCAGGAAGAGCGTGTCCGCAGCTACCTGGAGCAGCGCGTCTCAACACTGGGGCTGGCGACCCAGGTGGATACTGCTGGCAACTTGATAGCCCTGTTGCCGGGCGAGGGGCGACCGCTGTTGCTCAATGCGCATATGGACCGGGTGCCACCGGGGCGGGGACATCTGCCGGTGCTGCGCGATGGCACGCTCTACAGCGATGGCAGCACGAACCTGGGGGGTGACGACGCGGCGGGGATCAGCATCATCCTGGAGGTCATCACCCGCGTCGTTCAGCAGGGCCTGCCCCATCCGCCGGTGGTCGTCGTCTTCACGGTTCAGGAAGAGGTGGGCATGCGCGGCGCCTCGGCCTTCGATCCGGTACCCTGGCAGGTGAGCGACGGCATCGTTTTTGATAACGCCTTTGAAGCCGGGGTCGTCGTCTCCAAAGGGGCCATGTACGAGGCCTTCGATGTGACGATCAGCGGGCACACAGGGCATCCCGGCAAAGATCTGAGCCAGACAGTCAACGCTATCGAGATATTCCGCCAGGCCAGCTATCCTCATGGCTCATTCGCCAACGATCAGACGCGCATCCTCATTGGCCGCGTCACCGGCGGCAGCGCGCGCAACGCCGTTCCCGCCAGTGTCCTCGTCGAGGGTGAACTGCGCAGCTTCGAGCCGCGCGAGGCGCGCCAGCGCTACCTGGATATGATCCGCGCAGCCTTCGAGGAGAGCGCGCAGCGTCTGGGCGGGCGCGCCGAGATCGCCTTTGACTCACACTGCACCGCTTATGAGGTCAGCAAGGACGAGCCGCTGCTCAACACCTACCGCGCGGTGCTCGCGGAACGCGGTGCGCCCTTGCGTATGCAGCCAACGTTCATCGGCAGCGATGCCAGCGCCTTTCGTCCGCGCGTCAAGGCCTTTACGATCTCCACAGGTGTCGTCAATGAGCACTCCAGCGAGGAGTACGTCCCCCTTGAGCCGCTGGAGCAGCTTGTGAGCGACACCCTGCGCATGTTGCGCGTGTTGGCACCACGTTGAGTCGGGGTGCGTCCTAAGCCGCTATACGGTCTGGCGTGGCATAAAAACGCTCACGGCTGTGTTATCTCTATAAGATAGACTTTGTGATAAGTAAGCGAGGAAGTTTGGCCATGGCAAAACTGTATGATGTGATTATTATTGGCTCCGGGCCGGCGGGCTATACCGCGGCGATCTATGTTGCGCGCTCGAATCTCTCCGTCCTGATGTTTCAGGGCTACCAGGCCGGCGGGCAGTTGATGCTCACCAGCGACGTGGAGAACTATCCTGGCTTTGAAGAAGGCATTCTGGGACCTGAAATGATGGAGAAGTTCGAGGTACAGGCCAAACGTTTCGGCACGGAGATGCTCGCCGAAGATGTGTCAGCGATCGACTTCAGCAAACGTCCCTTTACGGTCACGGTAGACTCCGGTGAGTACCTGGCGCGCGCCATCATCATCTCCACGGGCGCGAGCGCGAAGTGGTTGGACCTGCCCAGCGAGAAGCGCCTGCAGGGACGCGGCGTAAGCGCCTGCGCGACCTGCGATGGCTTTTTCTTTAAGAACAAGGATATCGCCGTGATCGGCGGTGGCGATACCGCTCTGGAGGAGGCTACGTTCCTCACGCGCTATGCCACGCATGTCACCGTTGTGCATCGCCGTGATGCGCTGCGCGCCAGCAAGATCATGCAGGATCGGGCTTTGAAGAACCCTAAGATCAGCTTCATCTGGGACTCCGCGATAGCCGAGGTGCTGGGCGAGGACGCTGTGAACGGACTGCGCCTGCGCAACGTGAAGACAGGCGAGGAGAGCACGCTCCCGGTGCAGGGTATGTTCCTGGCTATTGGTCACCAGCCCAATACCGATCTCTTCAGGGGCCTGATCGAGATGGATAAAGCCGGCTATATCGTGCCGGTTGAACACACCATGACCAACATCCCCGGTGTCTTCGCCGCCGGCGACGTGACCGATCACCGCTATCGTCAGGCCGTCACCGCCGCCGGCGACGGCTGTCGCGCCGCCATCGATGTCGAACGCTGGCTCGAAAGCCAGGGCGAGGATGTCAGCGTCGAAAACTGGAATTAGGCTTCGCAGGCTTGTAGACGGCACCCGGCCGGCCACACTACGGATGACCGGCTTCGCTGATCAGACGTGCAACCAGGAAGCGAACACCGGGATCGCGATCCGGTAGCAGCCGTTCTCAACGAGCACAAGATCTCGCCATTGCAGCTCCTGTAGCGTCTGCTGCACTTTCTGCTCGTTGAAGGCGCATTGCTGCGCTATCTGGGAGATAGTAGCCCGGCCAAGACACTTGAGCGCTATCAGACATGCCTGTTGCGGCGCGCTGGTTCGTACCCACAGATCCTGGAAATAGGCGCTCCAACTCTGTAACACATTCTCTACTGCGGTCATGACATCTGCATGGCAAGCCCGCTTGCGCCTCTCGACATTCAAGGTCTCGATCAGTTCATCACAGATCGCCTGTACCAGGAAGGGGTGACAGCCGCTGACCCGAATGATCTCATCGACTCCCTCTTCTCCGAAGATATCTTCCCCCCGGAAGCCGGGAAGCGGCTGGGTGATCAGAGTGCGCGCGTCGTCTGGTGTTAAGAGTGTTACCTTGAGTGTCTTAACATTGACAAAGTAGCCCGGCCAATCCGGGTTTACATCTGCCAGAGTGCGCACTCCGCTGAAGAGTAGCGCCATGCGGGAATGATTCTGGATGACGCTGCGAATCCAATTCAATAACAGTGCGAGGCTGAGATAGTGTTCTCGTCCCGCCATCTCCAGCTTTTCAAACTCATCAAAAGCGATCAAGAGCGTTTGATCGTTCCTCTCCAGAAGGGCTTCTACATCCTTGAGCCATTCGTTAAATAGGTGGTAGCAAGACGCTTCGTTCTCTCGGCCCGCTTCTTGCAGAAAAGCATGCTCCAATCTCCTTATTCTTGCCCCTCGCGCATCCATAGTCGTATAGATCGCGTTTGCCAGCTTACTTAGAAATGCGGCGGTGCTGGAGAGGATATCCGGCGATTGCAGATCGAGAATAATGGGTAGGTAGCGCGTACTGAGCAGGGTAGATAGGTGGTTCAATGTGCTGGTTTTACCCATGCGCCGCTCCCCGGTCAGGAAGATGTGCAGGCGCTGGTTCTCTCTATTCAAGGCCTGTTCGAGCTGCTGTACCAGTGTGCGGCGCCCTACGAAGAGCCTGTTGTTTGGCTTCAGGGCGCTGCCACAGATATACGGGTTCTCAATATAGCCCGCCTCTTCGGGGAATTGCCCCAATTTATCCAGCCCTTGCTGTGCCAATTGTGTCCACTTTTTGACGATCTCTTGCAGGCGCTTATTCATATTGGCATCGTCGAAGGCGATGCGGGGATAGATCTGCCGCAGTTTGTCGATCATGTCATTTAAGGCATCTCTTTGCGATTGGCGTCCGGGAGAGGTGCTATAACGGCCCGCTTCCAGGCTGGCCTCGTATAGTTTGGTAAAAGGTGGCACCCAGCGTTGATCAATCAGACCCGCTTCATGAGGCAGGATTTCGCCGAGGCGCCTGGCAGTCCGGCTTACCTGCTTCAGGCTCTCACATCCCTCCAGTTCGCTGAGCACGATTTCCAATGTGACGACGTAGAC
>JBDTHH010000156.1:0-3571 GCA_039937055.1 Ktedonobacteraceae bacterium
GGATAGCGTGAGGATCGTCTTTGACTTTACTGGCCTCTTCCATGCTCGTGACATGGTGAAAGGCCTGCTCATGGGTATTGCACTGAATAGCTTTTAGTATCACTCACTGTACTCCTTCATAGTAATCGTTATCAGTCCTGCTCTCATAACGGCATATTGAGAAGGGATGTTGTAAATAGGTATGCCAGCAGAGGCCATTTGTGCCTCACTCATTATACACGGCGCGCTTGCAGTATTGGTTATGGCGGTGCCTTTAAGATCACAGAGCAGACGTTATGCCAGAATAGGCCTGGCAGAGATAGTTGTCAATGAATGAGATAGTTGTCAATGAGTGAAAGAAGGAGACTATGCTCAATACCTATCAACTGGAACAGCACATCGAGGCGCGTATGCACGAGGGCCATGTCCCTGGACTCGCGCTCGCTATCGTCAAAGACCAGCAGGTGATCTACGCGCGCGGCTTCGGTGTGACAAGCGTGGAGGACGGTGGTCCCCCGGTCACGCCCCAGACACTCTTTCGCATTGGCTCCGTCACCAAACCGTTGACCGGCAGCGCTGTGATGCGCCTGGTTGAGGAGGGCAAGCTTGACCTCGACCGGCCCATCAAAGACTATGTCGAGTGGCTGACCTTTAGCGAAGCGGGCCTGGAAGAGCGCATCACCCTGCGCCTGTTGATGAGTCATAGTGCAGGCCTGCCCACGACCGCCCAGCCTTTCGGCTCGCGCGACCCCTCAGGTCTGGAACGCTATATCCGTGAAGAGCTTCCTACCCTGCCATTGATCGCTCCCCCTGGCAAGGTCTGGTCGTACAGCAATCCAGGCATCCTCCTTGTCGGCTACATCCTGGAAAAAGTGGGCGGCAAGCCATACACGGCGCTCATGCAAGAACTGATCTTTGATCCGCTGGAGATGAAGCGCACCACCTTCGACCCGACGGTGGCGATGACCTACCCCCTGGCGCAGTCGCACGATCTGCGCGAGGATGGCACGTTGAGCGTGCAGCATCGCTTTGCCGATAACACTGCTCACTATCCCGCCGGGTTCGTCATGTCTACCGTGCTCGATATGGCGAACTTTGCGTTGATGTTCATGAACCAGGGCCGCTTCCACGACAGGCAGGTGCTCTCCCCCGCGTCCGTCGCGGCTATCCAAACGCCCCAGGCGAGCCTGTACACCACGACCGGCACGGCCTACGGGCTGGCTATGGGCATCGACTCGTACAAAGGCCAGCGCTGGATAGGACACACCGGAGGGATCAGCACCTTCGGCAGCGAGTTAGTGATGCTGCCTGACTCAGGCCTCGCCCTCGTAATTGTGTTCAATCGCCTATCGCCCGATCTCTCGTTCGCGGATATCATGCATAGCATCCTCGATCAGCTTCTTGATCTGCCGGAAGCAGACCCGCAGCCGTAACCAATCGAGCCAAACCGCGCATTGTGGTCGCTCTACACAGGCAGCTACCTGGGGCCATACACCGGGCTGGCAGAGATCCAGGTCGTAGATGAGCAACTCACTCTCAATTTGAATGGCGAGCAGCATCCTCTCCACGCGCTTAAATAGGAAGCCGAAACACGACACTCTTCCACTTTTGTCATTGCAATGCGTTGCGAGAATCCTGGGTGACAAGAAGAGCAAGATCAGAGAAGTTTTTTCTGACCAACTTCTGGTAGACTGTCTGTACATGCTCTTTGCACGCACCTTTCAGGTGACAGCGGAAGCGGAGAAGCAGAGCAATTCGATCACCAAACCAAAGGAGACACCATGAACTATCCACCAATCGTCTCACGAAACGAGTGGCTCGTGCAGCGAGCGGAGCTGCTCACGAAGGAAAAGGAAGCCACCCGTGCGCGAGACCGGCTCAATGCCGAACGTCGTAGGCTGCCAATGGTCAAGATCGACAAGGCGTATCTCTTTGAGGGTTCGAACGACAAGGCGAGCCTGTTGGACCTCTTCGACGGGCGCCGCCAGTTGATTATCTACCATTTTATGTTTGATCCGAGCTGGGATGAGGGCTGTCCTGTCTGCTCGTTCCTGGTTGACAATATCGGCCATCTGGCCCATCTCCATGCACGCGATACCTCGCTGGTCCTCGTCTCCCGCGCACCATTGGCAAAGATTGAGCTATTCAAGACCCGTATGAACTGGACTATCCCGTGGTTCTCTTCGTATGGCAGCGATTTTAACTACGACTTCCAAGCCACGGCGGACGAAGGTGAGAATGGCGGACTGAGTGTCTTCCTGCACGAGGGCGAGAACATCTTTCACACGTACTCGACGACCGCTCGCGGGGTCGACATACTTCATGGGACGTACAACTATCTCGACCTGACCCCGCTCGGACGGCAGGAGAGCTGGGAAGAGCCAGCCGGGAGGAGTATACCTTCGGACGACTGGCTCCGCTACCACGACACGTATGGTGCCTGATGTGTCGCAGTTCTCTGTATCCTCATCGCCTTGTTCTTCTTCTTTCGGCTTGTGAGCGGTTGTCGATGGTTGAGCCAGGGAGCGCCTCCTTGTTCAAAACCACATTCTGGATCAGGTAGCTGGAAGATGAAGGCGTACTTGTGGATATTGGCGCGGGCGTATTGGTTGGTGCAAGCGTGTTAGTCGGCGCGGGCGTTGGTGTTGAGCCTGCTGAACTGCCGGCTAGCCATTCGGTCCCATTGGGAAAGAGGATGTTATCCTGCCCGGCGGGATCGTCCCAACCATCGTAACAGGTATTGCCAGGAGCGCAGGTGCCGTCATCGATGGCGGAACTATCACCTGCGGCCAGGACGCGCCCGCTGCCATAGCTGCTGCCGGACACAAAGACGCCCGTCGTGCCCGTATTTGAAAAGCTGTTGCGATAGATAATACCATGAACATTGGCATTATCGGCGGGATTCAATGTCTCGGTCGTGCCGTTGCGAATAATGCTACTCTGCGCTTTCCCAAAGGGACCGTTGAGCGCCGGATCGCCATTGGGTGTGTCATTACTGGGATTCTCATTGGCGATATTGAGCACATCGAACTGAATGCCGAAGAGATCATTGCCAACACCGTTGTTATTCATGAGATCATTAAAGATATGCAGCGAGTCGGCGCCATCGTTATTGCGGTCACTGCCATTATGGTCGGCAATCATGAACAGGCCGCCTCCATTGTGGACAAAATTCAGGATGGCGATCTTCTCATTGCTGGTGAAGAGCGTATTTGGCTCTGGCAGCACCAGGACATTAAAATTGCTCAGGTCCAGGGGATTGCTGGGAGTGCCGTCTGTGATCGTCCCCGTATTGGTCATGAGGCTGTAGCGCCCTGTTTTTTGCAGGGCTACCCCCCAGGCACTGATGCCCCCTGTCCAGTCGCTTTCAAGCTGGGGATTGGGATTCTGGGCCAATGGATCGGGCTGGCTGGTGCTGATGATCCAATCTGCGTTTCCGGCAGTCTCCGCGTGCGCGTTATCAAAGAGGACTTTTATCGTGGAGACTGCATGGGCCACAGGCATATTGCGCGGTATGAAGATAAACGCGCTACTGAAAGCCAGGAAGAGAAATATAACAAGCAGAGACAAAAGAGGTGTACGGCGGTGTTGT
>JBDTHH010000157.1:0-16282 GCA_039937055.1 Ktedonobacteraceae bacterium
GCCTCAGTCGTCTCGCCCATCACGCAGAGGGTAGACGACGTGCGATGAATGGCCGCATAGTCGCGTCCTACATCTTCGCAATGTTGCTTGAGAATAGCCAGTTTCTTCTGGATGGTGGGCATATCGCCGCCGATGTTGCAGGCGTCGGCATACTGCGCGACCAGCTTGAGTGTGACCTTCTCGCCGCCGCCGCCGATCAATAGCGGGATGTGCGGCTTTTGCACGCCTTTGGGCTGGTTGATGGCGCCGCGCACCTGGTAGTACTTGCCCTCGAAGACTGCCTCCTCCTGCGTCCACATCGCCAGGATGACCTGTACGGCCTCGCGCAGATAGCGCAGGCGTTCGGGCGCGTCGGGATAGTTGTACCCATAGGCCTTATATTCGTGCTCGTACCAGCCGGCGCCAATGCCGAAGTCGAGTCGGCCGTGGCTCATGACATCGACGCTGCTGGCCATCTTGGCCAGCAGCGCCGGATTGCGATAGCCGTTGCAGGTTACCATCTGCCCGATGCGCACGCGTTTGGTATCGCGCGCCAGCGCCGCCGTGCTCATCCAGCATTCAAATGTGACCTCCTGCGAGGGAACAGGGATCGTATGGAAGTGGTCGTAGAGCCAGACGGAATCAAACCCTAGCGCCTCGGCCTCCTGGGCCACGCCTGTCATGGCTTCGTAGGCCTCAACTGGATCGGGAAAATCAATCAGGTCCATGCGCCAGCCCTGTGGGACCATCACACCGAACTTCATTGTCATCAATTGCTCCTCTGAAGGAAAAATAGAATCGTCACACACAATAAGTAAGCGCATTCTATCACGCAGTGCGCTTCCTCTGCCAAAGTCAGCACAGTGGTGGCACTCCCGCGACCCGCATAGGTGCGAGGTCGCAGGCAATTTTTACATTACCCTGAAATTGCTCGTCAAACACTTGACAGGCGCCCATACCATAGTGTATATTAACAAAGTAAGATGTACTTGACAAATAACAAACATCTAGATAACAGTCAACTTCACTACTGGGAGGAGGTATCGCTATGGCACAGCTTATCAACCGCGCCGTTCACGTGCGTTTCGCCGGTCGCAGCGAAGAGGTGAACCTGGCTCTGCTCGATCTGAACGAGTCGGCTACCGATGCGCAGATCAAGCAGGCCATCGTGAGTCACTTTGACCTCCCAGCCCACGCCCTCGTGAACCACGTGATCGTGCGTACCGGCCAGGCCATCGTCGTTCGCCCCGAAGCACTCTATGGGTAATCTGCACAGATCAGACTACCGGGGCGCGCCCTGACGGAAAGAGCTTACAAACTGTTAAGATCTGCTATCCGCAAGGATTTGCGAGTTCGAGTCTCGCCATCTTCACTGTATGAAGATGTGGCCAAATTGGGAAAGGCAGCAGACTGTGTTCACGGCTCCTTCGACTCGCGCGCCCTGGGCTTATTTCGCAGGCTTCTGCCCTGTACTCCAACTGAGTGAGCTTACAAACTGGTACTTCCCCCGCAAGGGGGAAGAGTTGGTTCGAACCCAGCACTGGCTCGCAAGAGCAAGCTCTCTTGACTTGTACAGGGCAGGCTTCCGATTGGTATATTCAGGTTGGGACGCGCTCCCACTGAACGAGCTTACAAACATTTTCGGCTGTCAACCGGGAGGTTGCGGGTTCGAGTCCCGTCGGTCCGGATTTCCGGGCTGAAGCTCAATTGGCTGAGCACCTTTGTTTTTGCAGCTCCTTCGACTCGCGCGTCCCAGCCTGTATATATATTCCATTATGCATCTATGCTCTGCCTTGTATATCTGTATGTTTACAGGTGTACTCTAGAGAGGGGGTGTCACGATGACCCAGACGAACGAACGCGATATTCGGGTGCAGATCTTCAACTCCTTTTTGACCACGCCACACCGCAAAATTGAAGAGCTGGCTCCCCTGCACACAAGCGCGCTGGAGCGCGACCCGCTTTTCTATGGTCATCTCGCCATTTGGTACTTTGAGAAGGGCGAGATCCGTGATCACAAGACGTTATTCGTGGCGCATATGGCCACCTGCGAGTATCCAGAATTCCGCCAGGCGGCCTGGGTACTGCTCCAGAAGCTGGCGCCCTACGAGGTTGCGCGCGTGCTCAACCATGCCAAGCGCGTCGTGGGCAAAGCGCCACGCTCGCTCAAGAGCGCCATCGCGCATTATCTCAAGACCCGCGAAAACAACATCAGGCAATTTGATGGCGCGGCCCTGCGCGCGCGTAACGATCTCAAGCACCTGTACGCCAGCCTGCGCTTGAAGCCCGGCCCGCGTGCGCAGGCGATCTTGTTTGATGAGCAGCCACCGGAGGATAGCCCTCTGGCTGCTCTGAAGCGCCTGGCGAAGGCCGAGAGCGCCGAGGAGCAGGCGGAGATCATCCTGGACAACAAGATACCTTACACTACGGCCGTTGGCGCGCTCAAGCATATCACGCCTGGGTTGCTGGTCTCCTTGATCAACGCTATGTCGCCGCAGGAGGTCATCAACAACATGGCTTCGCTCCAGCGGCGCGGCGCGCTGGAGAACGCGGAGGTCAAGGCCCTGATCGATGCCAAACTGGCACTGGCCCGGACCGATACGCGTGTCTCGACCATGAAGGCCAAAAAGGCCGCCGAGGTCGCGCACCTGGACGCGGAGACGGAGCGCACCCTGATCGAGATCACCGACCAGCGCGTGGCTGACAAGGTCGAGATCAAGCGTCCGATGGCGCTCTTCGTCGATAAAAGCAGTTCTATGACCCAGTCTATCGAGGTGGCCAAGCAACTTGCCGCTCTGGTCAGCGCCGTCATCAGCGCCGATTTTCGCGTCTACGCCTTCGATACCGCCGCCTTCGAGATCAAAACCGAAGTGCCGGCGGGCAAGCGCCCGGCCCTGAGCGATTGGGAGAAGGCCTTCAAGTTTATCAAGGCCGATGGTAGCACGAGCATTGGTGTAGCGCTGGCCAGGATGCTCAAGGATCGCGTGTATGTTGAGCAGATTGTGCTGGTAACCGACGAGGGGGAGAATACGGCGCCGCACTTCCGCGATGCCTGGGCGGAATATGCTAAAGAGATGCAGACAGCTCCCAGCGTGCTGATCGTCAGGGTCGGCAGTCAGTATGCGCCATTCGAGGAGGGTCTGCGCCAGCAGGGTATTGAGTATATGAGCTATGTGTTTGATTCCGACTATTACGCGCTGCCGAATGTGCTCAATCTGTTGAGCGCGCCCTCAAAGAGCGAACTGGTGGAGCTGATTATGGCATATCCATTGCCGCAGCGACCAGCCAGCCCTGTGGAGGTGTAACTATGCGCAACGAAATCAATGCCGTCGACCTGGCATTTGTGGTCGATACCACTGGTAGCATGAGTGGCCTGATCGTGGCTGCCCAGAGCCAGATGATCACTATGCTGGAAGAGCTGACCAGGGCGGCCAATATCAACCTGTGGCTAGGGGTGGTCGAGTATCGCGACCACCCTCCCCAAGATACGCTGCTCTACAAGGTCTATCCTTTAACCGAAGACCTGCAAAAGGCCCAGAAAGCCATTCGCGGGTTGCAGGCAAACGGCGGCGGCGATGGGCCAGAGGCCGTGCTGGATGGCCTGGTTGCCGCCTGTAACGAACTGCTCTGGTGGAAGCACTCGCGCCGCCTGATCGTGCTGGTGGGCGATGCTCCCCCGCATGGCGTAGGCGAGGCGGGCGACGCGTTTGGCGCGGGCTGTCCCTGTGGCGAAACCATCGAAAGCGTCACGCGCCTGGCCGAGGAAAAATGTATCACTATTCACACGCTTGGTTTGACTGGTGCCGTTACTGCCTCGTTCAGTACCATCAGCGGCATGACCGGTGGGAAGTTTTTCTCCGTGCAGCAAGGTGATAAGGCCATTGAGGCCATCGCGACGCTGTTGAAAGCCGAGTTCGCCGACCTGGAGCTGGACCGCCGTATCCTGGCTGCCTGGCGAGACAATCCAGACAGCACCATCGATGAAATCGCGGGCCGCATGCAGCACACGCGCCATGCTGTCTCGGCCTCGCTGGTACGCTTGCTGTCTCGCGACTTGATAGCGGTGCCGGCCATCCCATAAGGATAGATACGTGATGGAAGACAAAGGGCACAAAGCCGCCCCTGATGTGCGTTCACTCGTGAAACGGCTCAACCAGCAGGGCAAGCAACTGCTTGAGCGTGAAATCATCGCGCCGCTTTTGCCGCGGGGCAAGATCCGCACGCGCATCAATGGCATGGTCCACGAATTCAAGCCCAGAGGCAGGTTCGTGGGCTGGGGGCGCTTTCGCCCGCTGAATGAGCGCGAGGCGGAGCCGCTGGGCGAGGCTCTGCCCTGGGAGCGGGGTGCGTACCTTGAGCAGTTCTCCGCTCTGCGCGTGATCCTGCTGTGGCCCGATCTTGATGCCCGGCGCCCCGGCACATGGTGGGCTTTGCCTTTCAACGAAAGCGATGCCAGGCAGCGTTTCGGTTTTCCCGCCGAGCCGCTGCCTGTGTTTCTCTGTGACCCTACCAATGGCGTGGAACGCTTCGAGCGCGTGCTGGCGCGCGTTGACGGCCGCACGTTATGGTACGACGGTCCCGATACGCTTGCCGACCCCACGCATGCCGAGTGGCTGCGCGACACTGCCGCGAATATCGAGCACCTGGAGCACTTTCTGCCGGGGCTGGCCAGCTCAGAGCGCCTGGCCCTACTGTTCTGGCAGATGCGCCAGGTGGAGCATGCTATGCAGCCGGCGTCCCTTCAACAATCAGGAGACGCAGGGGAACAGCAGGGGCAGATGCTGCCGCAGGACGCCCGCCAGCAGCGCACCTGGCTGCACCAGCAAGCCAGGCAGGGTGAGCTGGAAAATCGCTTGCGGCATGCGCTGCAAAAAGCTGATGCCACGCTCCATAGCTTCAGCGAAATCCCGGCGACCGATCGCGCGCCCGGCTATCTCGTTGTTGAGTGGAGCGAGCAGGGGCGCACACGCCGCTACCGCTCAACTATCGATCCGCGCATGACCGTTATCTCCAGCGGCATCTGTCTGAGTGGTCGCGACAGCGATTTTGATCTGACCAGCCTGGTCAGCGTGATGACCGATTCGTCCTGGAGTAGCTGAGGAGTAGCGCCTTGACCCAGCAGCAACTTAACCCGAATAGCCCGTTTTTTCACGAGGAGCGCCATGCCTCGCTGGCGCCTTTCTCTGGCCAGCGCATAACCATCTGTGGCGCGGGTACGCTGGGCGGCAACCTGGCGGAGATGCTGGCGCGCATGGGCTTTACCCGTCTCACACTCATCGACAAAGACCGCGTGGAGATGCGCAATCTCTCTACCCAGCCCTACAGTCGCGCGGAGGTGGGGGCGCCGAAAGCGCGCGCGCTGGCCAATATGCTCTATCGCGCGGTGCAGGCGAAACTCGAACCCGCCGTCGTCGAACTCACCTCCGCCAACAGCGAAGGCCTGCTGCGAGAGAGTGCCCTGGTGATCGACGCGTTCGATAACCGTGCTGCGCGCCAGGTCGTGAGCGACACAGCGCGCGCGCTGCAACTGCCATGCTTGCATATCGGTTTCAGCCCGGATGGTCTCTATGGTAGCGGCATATGGGAACCCCATTACCTGGTGCCCCAGGCCGTGCCAGGTGATCCCTGCGATTACCCACTCACGCGCCCTCTGGCCCTGATGCTGACCGCGCTGGCGGCTCGCGCCATCTGTGATCTCTTCAGCCAGGGCCAGCGCCATGATTTCGAATTGACATGGAATGATTTGAAGATACAATATGAATAGTTCTTTTGTTATGCTTACGCTATACTGTGCGATCGTCCTTTCCAGGCGAGACTCCTTCTCGCCAAAAGGATTGTGAGCGCGGTTTTCATGGAGGGGCATACGATTTTTGAACAGGTACAAGTAACAACTAGAAATGAGGACACATAGCGTGCAAATACTGGAAACGCAACGGCTCAAGCTGCTTCCTTTCACTTTGGAACTCAAGAAGGCCACGCTGGCTGAAAGGGCCAGGCTGGCCAAGATGCTAGAGGTAGAGATTCCCGACGCCTGGCCAGGAGGCGATCTGCTGGATGCGCTCCCTTTTTTTATCGAAGTCATGGAGAAAGACCCGGCGGGTCCTGTCTGGGATGGCATCATTATCCATAAAGCCGAGCAGATAGCTATCGGCGGCATCGGTTTCCATGGCGGGCCAGACGGGGCAGGAATGGTGGAGATTGGCTACAATATCATTCCCGCCTATGAAGGGCAAGGATATGCCACCGAGATGGCGCGCCGGGTCATCGACTGGGCCTTTCAGACGCCCGGTATTCAGACAATCACTGCTGAATGCCTTGATGACAATCTCGGTTCCATCAGAATACTCGAAAAAGTCGGGATGCGTCGTCTCATACCTGAAGGCCCTCTACTCAAGTGGGAGCTACATAAGTAGATAGGTGGCCTGAGAATTGCATATTCATATATTTTGAAAGGCAGTACACTCATGAATACCGATATGCGCAGCATCGTCCTCGGATCGGCGGTCGTTTCCCCGCTCAATATGGGGGATGTGTATCTGAAGCTGTCCCAGATTATGAATGTGCCGGAGAGCGTATGGCGGCCACGTTATGCCGATCTGTTCGAGCAGCCTGCGCTCTTTCCCAGCCAGTATATCCACATCGCCTTCCCTGATGCCTCGGTGCTTGTCGATGCCAACGACTTTGCACGCTCAACGCCGCCCGGCTCTCCCTACGCGCCGCCGCCCAGCTACCGGCCGCCACCAGATCTGTTCGTACAACTATTTGAGCGCGGCATCCGCCCGGAAGATATCACGCACCTGCTCATCACCCACGCGCACTTTGATCACTATGCCGGGGTCACGTGCGAACGCGACGGCCAGTTCGTACCCAGCTTTCCCAATGCGCGTTGTTTTCTTGGCAAGCCCGATTGGGACTACCCCGAGACGCAGGAGGCGTTGCTCGACCCCACCTCGGAGGACAGCCGCACATTTGGCGTCCTGCAGCGAGCGGGCCTGCTGGAACTGGTGGAGGGCGACCGCGATCTCACGCCGTCGCTGAAACTTATCGCGGCTCCGGGAGAATCGCCAGGGCATCAGATCGTGCGCATCTCCTCTGAGGGGCAGGTGCTCTATTGCCTGGGCGACCTCTATCACCACCCGCTAGGGGTCGAACACCCGTCGTGGATGTCCGAGTGGGATGATGCCACCACCAACGTCGCCAGCCGCGCCGCGCTGGTTGAAGCGGCTCTCGCCGAGAATGCGCTGCTCATCGCTACGCATATCTCCGGCATTGGCCGCCTGGAACGCACAGCAACAGGCGCGCGCTGGGTGAATGCTGAGTAATATGAAGCGCGTATCCACAAAAAATCGGCACATGAAATGAAAGTGTGTCTCTCGCCATAGCGTTTCCTGCCTCCAGGATTGAAGAGTTATCCCCGTTCAGCCGATAGTACATGCATGGGAACACTGTCTACTATTCGATCCTTCTGAGGTTCACCATGAAGCGTGTCTATCGTCTGTTGACGTCCCGGTGGTTTGCCCTGACGACGCCCCCTCACTCCCCGATGACCACGCTTACGGAGCGCGAGTGGATGCGGAAAGTGCGCCTGTTAAGTGTCTGCCTCTTCTTTACCCTGGGTGCCAACATCCCCTTTGTGATGCTCGGAAGCTTTGGCGCCTCTCTCTTCCAGTTACTCTGCAACTGTTTAGAGGTCAGCACCATGCTGCTGGCTCTCTATCTCAATAAACGCGGCTGTTTGAAAAGCGCCACCTTTACCTACCTTGGTAGTGCTATATTTAGCACTGCGATCTCGGCGCACGTGCTCTCCCAGCCCGACCCGCTTCTCATTTTGTGGCTGTGGACCCCGCTGGTGATTCCGCTGGGAGTGGCCGGACTCTTTTTACCGATGTGGGCACCGTTTTTGTTGGCCATCATTGAATGCGCTTTTATGCTCTTCTATGTCCTTTTTATACGTCGTGGTCAATTCGCGCACCTGCTCTCGGGGCAGGAGCAATCCAGTTTTCTCATCTACATCTGCATCCTCATTTTTTGTATTGCTGCCCTGGGAGCGTTTTTTGCATTGACGCTCAATAAAGCGGTGTCACAAGCGGACCGCGCCGTCGAATTGGAATACATGCATGCAGCCCTGACCGATGCCTATGCCCAGGTCGAACGACTGGCCACCATTGATCCGATTACGAATCTCCTCAATCATCGCGCGTTCAATGAGCACTTGAGCACCGCCTTTGAATTGACGGGCAGGGCAGAACAACCTTTGGGTATTATCTTTATCGATCTCGATCACTTCAAATCGATTAACGATGCCTGGGGACACAAAGTGGGGGATGATGTTCTTCTGCACCTGGCTACCTGTCTTCGCCAGGGGATCCGCGCGATCGATATCGTGGCTCGCTATGGAGGAGAAGAGTTTATTGTCATGCTGCCAGATAGCGATGTTTTCAGTACCCAGCAGGTTGCTGAGCGTGTTCGCGTGCTGGTGGCAGCGACTCCGTTTCGGCTGGCTGATGGACGATCTATTCCCCTCACCTTGAGTGCCGGCGTGGCGGTGTTTCCTGGTCATGGGCTCGATAGCAGTGGCATTATTCAGGCGGCGGATACTGCCATGTATCAGGCCAAACATGCCGGGCGCAACCAGGTCTGCGTTGCCTCAACGCTTGAGGATGCAGCTCGTGCGGAAGACCTGTTCCCCCTGGCTCTCTGAGGGCAGAGGAGATGGAGGGATGCCATTTATAAGCCCACATGCCCACGCGGGCTTATAAATGGCATCCCTCCATCTCTTACTCTACCTGCTCCGGCGGCAGTGGCCTTCCCGGCAGCCACCAGTTCCAGCGGCCCAGCAGGCGCATTGTCGCGGGCACCAGCAATATTCTGATAATGGAAGCATCCAGCAATATAGCCACTGCCATTCCCAGTCCCATCTCCTTCGTCACGGTGGTTGAAGTAAAGACGAAGGCGCCAGCAACGATGACGAACAGTAGCGCGGCATTGGTGATGACGCCGCCAGTCTTCTCAAGCCCGTGTGCCACTGCCCAGCGATTCTTCTGCGTCAGTAGCCACTCCTCGCGGATGCGGCTCAGCAGGAACACCTCGTAGTCCATGGACAGGCCGAAGAGAATGCAGAACAGCAAAATCGGGATCACGCTATCCAGAAAGCCATCGGAGGTGAAGCCCAGGATAGTGCTGAAATTGCCCCACTGAAAAATGAACACCAGGATACCCAGGCAGGCACTCACCGATAGCACATTCATCAGGATGGCTTTTAGTGGCAGGAGAAGCGAGCGGAACATCAACAAGAGCAGAATATAGGTCCCTGCCAGGATGAACAGCACTGTCCAGGGAAACCTGCTGTACAGGTAATTGTTGAAGTCCAGACTATCTGCCTGCTCTCCGCCGACGAAGACTCTCAATCCCTGGGCCGCCGTGGTATCGCCCGCATGTATGTCGTTTACCAGCGCCTTGCTCGCGCTACTATCGACCGCCGCATGGGTTGTGACAGTGATCAGGGTGGTATCCCCGTTCGTCGTCGCCGCCACGAACTGGGCCATTGCTGGATTATGCTGGTACGCTCCTGTGCTGTACAATGACACCGCTTGCGGCAAACTCAGCGCCGGCGCGCCCGCTGTGGCCGGCAAGCTGGTTAGGCTGATTACAGTAGTGCTATGGGTGTGGGTTGCTAGCCAGTGAGAGAGGTGATCCAGCCTGCCCAGGTTGCCTGAAGAGAGCATACTGGAGCCATCAGGCGTCTGCACCACGATGAGGACCGCATGCTGGTTCGTCTCGGGGAACTGCGCGTTCAGCAGATCGATGCCCTGCCGTGACTCGAAGCCCTTCGGCACGGATGCAGTGCTGGTGGACCCGATAGCAATTGAGAAGATGGGCCAGCCCAATCCAACAAGCAGCGCCATGACCAGCAGAATGATCAGCACAGGCCGTTTCATCACGCCCAGGGCCCAGCGCTGCCAGAAGCTCTGGCGCGCCTCTCCGTTTGTCCCAGTCTGCTGCGTGTGTCTCCCCAGACGGTTGATGAAAGGCATACGCAGCGCGTTGATGCGCTGACCCAGAACGCCCAGGAGCGCCGGCAGGAGTGTCAGCGCGGCCAGCACCGAGGTGGCGACGACAGCCGCTCCACCGATACCCAGGGAAGTCATGATCGTGATGCCGATTACGAGCAGACCACAGAAGCCGATGATCACGATCAGGCCGCTATAGAGAATAGACTCGCCCGCAGTCGCTACCGTCCAGCCAATGGCCTCGCTGATACTACTCCCTCCGGCCAGTTCATCGCGGAAGCGCCGTACCATAAAGAGACTGTAGTCGATTGAGATACCCAGACCTATGATGGAGGTAATGTCGAGCACGAAGGCGCTCATGGATATGTGCAGGCCAATGAAGTAAATGACAGCTATCGTCACGGGTATCGCCACCACGGCCAGGAGGATCGGCATCGCTCCCGCAACCAGGGTGCCGAAGACCACCAGCAGCAGGAGCAGGGCCAGTGGCAAGGCAAACACCTCGGCGTGCTCTGTATCCTGCAAGGTGACTTGCGTAAAATCCTGATCGAGCGGGGCCGCACCCGTCAGGTAGACCCGTGCCGGACTTGCCGTAGTGCCACTGGGAAGCAGCGCGCGGAAGGCGCTTAACCGGTCCTCAACGCTGCCTGATCCTACGTTGAAGTTCACCGTTACATACGTTGTGCGTCCATCCTGTCCAACGCTGCCCTGAGTAACACCCGTAACATTGCGAAAGGCACGCGCCCGGCTCATCACATCGTTCACTTCTTGCTGGTAACGGGGATCACTTACCGCTGTCTGCGCTGCTTGGAAGATGATCAGTAATTGCGCCGGCGGTTGATGTAATTTTGTATGCAGGAGCGCATCAGCTTGTGCCGACTCGCTACTGCTATACGCATATCCCCCACCCGACAGCACAGAGCCGATCTGAGCGGCGAAAGGTATACTTGTAAGCACCACTATGGCCCAAAAAGCGATGATGAACCAGCGAAAGCGATAGACCTGGCGCCCATAACTCAGCCCCAGGTGATAGCGCCCTGGAGATTTAGCAGCGATTTCGTTTTCAGGCTCTGCTGCCTTTAGGAAGGGGTCCTCTGATTGATTTAATATATGCATAAGTATCCTTCAATGTATATTGACACCCACTATGTGAGCATGCAAGTTGTCTCTGAGGGACAATAGGCAAGCGAAACGTTTCTATTTTTAGTTTACTCTGCCTGCCACACAAGTTTATCATAGATAGAGCTGCCTCTGCTACAAAGTATGCATTGGGATAAAGGAAGGAAGCGGTTTTAGATGCGCATGGCGACAACCAGATAGGTGGAACCGTCATCGATGTTCTTTAGCAGGAATGAGTGTACAATATCAATTGATCGCTTATAATGTAAGTAATGGAGAAACTTTCTAGCGATGATAAGGTGAGAATATGCGCCGCAAGGAAAGGGAACAGAGGGACTACAACTGGGCCTTAAGGAAGAAGGGCTTTGGGGGGAACAGGTTTCCCGGTTTCAAACAATGCATGAAAATGATGCGTCAGCATGATCCTCAGGTGCAAGAAGACGGCTTTTATTGGTTGAAATGCCATGCAAACGAGTATCTGGAGCAACTGATTGCCGAATTGAACGTCGAAGAGAAGCCCGGCCTCCGTGGTTGGTTGCTCGAACTGATTGGCGAGGCGCGCTCTCCCCTGGCGTTTCCACTGCTTGTAGAATACTTGCAGGGCACTGATGAAGCCCTGCGAGATTGGGCTGTGTTTGGGTTAAAAAACCTTGATACCAGGGAAGCCCGGCGTATCCTATGGGAAGCCGGGCTTCAAGACGCGTAGGTTTTACGTCTACGCTTTGGCCCAATCGCTCAGCAGGGCTTGCGCGGCATTGTGGCCGGGCGCGCCCATGACGCCGCCGCCGGGGTGCGAGCCAGAGCCGCACAGGTACAATCCCGCGATTGGTGTGCGGTAGCGCGCGCATTCCTGGGTGGGACGGAACGAGAAGAGCTGGTCTGGCGTGATCTCGCCCTGGAAGATGTTGCCGTTGGGGAGGCCGTAGCGCTGCTCGATGTCCAGCGGACTGAGCACCTGGCGCTCGAGCACCGCGTCGGCGAAGTTCGGCGCGAAGGAGGTCATGGTGGCGATGATGCGATCGGCCATCTCGTTCTTCACCTCCTCGGACCATTCGCGCCCTTTGAGGTGGTAAGGGGCGTACTGGCAGAACATCGAGATCGTGTGCTTGCCAGCGGGGGCAATCGTTGGATCGGTGGCCGACTGCATATAGGCCTCGATATAGGGTTTCTGTGAAAGTTCGCCGCGTTCCGCATCCTCGAAGGCCTCCTGCACCCAGTCCGGCGTTGGCGTGATGTCACACGAGCCGGCGTGTTGCAGTCCTGGCGTGGTGCCGGGGAGACAGGTGAAGCTGGGCAGCTCTTTGAGCGCGATGTTGAGCTTTATCACGCCGCTCTCCGTCTTGAAGTGCTCGATGCGCTTGAGGAAGCCCTTATCAAGCCCGGCGTCGGCGCAAAATTGCAGGAAGGTACGCTTGGGGTCGGCATTTGAAAGCACCGCCCCAGCGCGCAGTTCCTCGCCATTCTCCAGGCGCACCCCTTCGGCGCGTCCGTTGTGAACCAGGATCTTCGCCACGCGGGCATCGGTGCGAATAACGGCTCCATGCGCCTCGGCGGAGGCTGCCATCGCGAAACTGATGCGCCCCATGCCCCCGCGCACGTAGCCCCACATGCCGTGCTCGCCGTTGACTTCGCCGAACATATGATGCCAGGCGACATATACTGAACCAGGCGTCTTCGGCCCGATGAAGGAACCTATCACACCCTGGCCCGCCCAGGCTGCACGCATGTAGTCGGACTCGAAATAGTCGTCGAGCATATCATAGAGGCTGCCGAACATCAGGCGGCGATAGATCTCCTCGTCCTCGCCCCGAAAGCGTGCCGCCAGGTCGGCCGGCGATGGTGGCTCCTCAAGTAGAATGGGATTGAGGATCTCTGATGCGCGATCAAAGAATTGCAGGAACCGGGGATAGGCTTCGGCATCGTGTGGCGAGAAGCGCCGGATGCCCTCAATGGTCTTCTCGGTACTGGCGCGGAAGAAGAGATAGTTGCCATCGAGGAAAGGCACGAACATCTGCGGATCTTTAACATAGGCATCGAAGCCGTAGCGATGCAGTTCCAGGTCACGAATGATCTCAGGCCGTAGCAGGCTAACGACATAGGCGCACGGCGACATGGTGAAGCCCGGAAAAGGCTCTTCAAGTGTGCAGGCGCCTCCTACGCGATCTCTTTGTTCTAGCACCAGGACTTTCTTTCCTGCGCGAGCCAAATAGCCCGCCGCCACGAGGCCATTGTGACCCGCGCCGATAATAATCGCGTCAAATTGCTCGCTCTGATCTGCCATAGCGCTAGCGCCCCCTTTGCTGGTAGCAAAAATAACTGGTTGCCTGGTGCTAGTATAGCATATACTTTTCCGGGTCTTGCTCCATAGAAATTCTGGCTTACTTCTCGGACGTAAACATCTTGAGTGTCGGAGCATGATCGGCCGTCTGTAGCATCTCTAAAGCGGCATGAATGACAGCTATCTGTTGCTCACGCTGATGTGGTAAACCTAGTGGACGCCCCATCAAGTTCGCTGTAACCAGGGCGCGTGCTGGCTTGAGGATCTGGGCATCAGGCAGAAATGCTTCTATATAGATGGTCACGGTAGGAATGCCAATGGCCTCTATTGCGCGTGCGACGTGACTCACGGTCACATGACAGAGGGGTCAGCCAGCGGTCAGGAAGACGGCATCCACGTTATCATCCTTGAGCATCTGGGCCCACTGTGGCGCGCTTTCATTGATAAGCCGAGGAATGTTGGTGAGGCCATGATACGAGTAGTTACGCTCCGCCAGTGTACCGATAACGCCCTCTTGTGCTAGTTCATGAAAGAGCGGTAACGGAAATATGACATTGATATCTTTCTGGGCGGCACGGATGTCATAAGCAACGTGTCCAACACGCAGGCGGTCTATGGGAGTATCGGCCGGAATCACACGGAGCGAGGGAAACCGTTCAAGTGCCTTGCGTACATCTTTTACCGCCTGTTCATAGGTGATGTCAGCAGGGTAGTAAGGCTCTTGATCGTCACGATAGATAGCGCCAGAGGTGAAGAGAGCGATAGTAGCTTCATGCAAGGGTTTTTGCAATGGAGCGAAGGGCGAGTCTGGAAAATCTGGACGAACCGCTGAGGCAGTTTGGCTGGGAATGTAAGCCTGTGCTTGCTCTTGCTGAACAAAGTCGCTAAGCCTGCGCGTGTCCCTATCGTCAATAGCGTCGCCGACCTGCAGCAGCAGTCCCTGCATAAAGGTAGCGAGGTCATCTTCAGATAAGTTCTTCAGAAACTTGAAGTAGTTGTCGGCGCGTTCGCCGTGATAGAGACTCTCAGCAAAGGCTCTGAGCGAGAGCGGTTCCCGTGGATCTTTCTCCGTCTGGTTGTCTGCCATAGATACGAACTCCTTCTCCATTCAAAGTAGTAAACGACCTGTTAAAGGCTATAACCAGCGCCAACGCCAGGGTATTCCCTCCCACGAATAGAGGACGAATATCCAGGGCGAAGACAGGGCACTCCCTCGCGGGTGCCCTGTTCCAAGGCCGACAACTTTATGGCTGTGTCGTGGAGGGAGGTCAACTCCTATGGGTTTGCTCTGGGGATACACCAGGTGTTGCCGCCGCGGGCGTGATTGCCGGTCTGTTGCGTACGCGCCACCAGTGCAGAAAGAACCAGACGATGATCGCGATCGGGATGAGGTAGATGCTGAACGCGACAAGCCAGAGGAAGATGGTCACCAGACCCTGGCCGAGGCTTAGCGCGGCGGCCCAGGCGTCGTGGAGTACCTGGCCGGGATTCCAGCCAGGCGTGGCAACCTGGGTCGCGGGCACCTCGCTGGGCTGTAAGTTGATGCTGATGTTATAGAAGGTTGTTTGACCATTGAGAGCGTTGAGGTGAGCCTCGATCTGCTCGATCTGCCCCTCGACATCGGTGAGCCGCTGCTCGATGCTGAGAATGTCGCCCATCGCTGTGGCGTGGCTGAGCAGGGTCAGGAGACGATCTTGCTCCCCACGCAGATTCTTGAGTCGCGATTGCGTGTCGATGAAGTCACTGGTCACGTCCTGCACGGTTTCGCGTAGATCGAGAAGCTTGCCCCCATGCTGGGGCGCGTAGTCTCTGAGGTAGTTCTCGATATCGGGATAGATGCTGGCCTGCACGCTGAAGGTCATGGAGACCGTGTACAGGTTATTGTCGGTCTGCTCGTAATCGATGCCAGCGGAACTTGCGCGCGGATCTGTGGTCCTGATCCATGATTGCAGGTCGGCGGCCACCTGCCGCGTGCCCTTGACTTGCATATCGACGCGCAAAGCCTTAATCAAGTATTGCTGTCCAATGGCTGACAGCCCCTTTTGCTGCCCCTGTTTCCCTTGCGATCCGCTTGAGTTTCCCTGTGACCCGTTGCCTTGAGAATTTACTGCGTGAGCACCCAACTGAGGATTATTCCCTGAGGGTGAGTTCATCGCAGCATCAGCGCCGCACCCCGTGAGCAAGAACAGAATTAGCAGACATCCTACCGATACAGATGCTCCTAAGCGATTATGTATCATACGCCGCATACTCATACTCCTTTATCGACTGCCATACCGCTCTTTCAAGCTTCAATGGCCTGGTGGAGACGCCCTCATTCGCGTAGGGATGCGGCTTGCCGCATCCGGGTGGCTGGTCCTCGGATCTGGGAGGCCTCCCCCGGCCGCGCAAGCGAGGCCCGCACGGATGCGGCAAGCCGCATCCCTACGCGAGAAGGGAGATCGCCCGTCATCTTGTCGAATGTAACTTGACTGAGCATACGCGAAGGTTCGCTTGTATAGGGGCCGGACGATCTATCTCTTCTGTTGATGTTGACGGCGTGCGCGGCTAAATAGTTCCCAGTACGTACTGCGTAATGAAGAAACGGAAAAATCTCATAGATGTCGTGACAGCAATACACCCGGCTTTCTTCTCACGGCACAAAGTCTTCCAGTACAGGAATGTCTGTGCGCGGCAAGAGCGCGAAGGCGGCGCGCATGATGCGTTTTTGCAGGTCAGGGTTGCCTGGCTCGCCGAGGGGATAGCCGAGGGGATAGGAGACAAACAAGGCTCTTGGCGGTCGAACCTTCTCGCTGATCTCGCGTAACAGCGAGATAGATACGGTGGTCATCCCGGCGTGTTCAAGCACCCGTTGAATCAATCCTACAGATTGATGGCACATGGGTCAGACGGGGGT
>JBDTHH010000158.1:0-6355 GCA_039937055.1 Ktedonobacteraceae bacterium
TGCCCCATTCGGAATCTCAGGGCTCCTCGCTCGCATGCAGCTCCCCCTGAACGTTTCGCCGGTCTCCGCGTCCTTCTTCGGCCTTCAGCGCCTAGGCATCCACCTCGTACTCTGTCTTGCTTGTTCGTGTGTCTTCTCTTCGCTATGCACCACATATCTCTACAGATACGTGATTGTTCTCTCTGTATGCCTCGGCTTCTTTTTGCTGTTGTTCTCTGTCTCGTTCATTAGCGCACCACTGCTTCATTCGCATGGCGCTCTCAGCAAAATTGAAGTAAGTATTCATAATTCAGTTGTCAATGTGCGTTGTCCACCGTCTCTATACCCGCCTTTTGAAAGGCTGCATTTCTCGGTGCCGGGGCAGTATCTCATAGATTTTGCAGGCTGTCAAGCCTTTCTCTGGGCCAATTTTGAAATACCCCAAAGATGTTACTTGTGTAACGCATGAACGTATAGATCTATATAGCCTCAATAGACTCTTTTGCTGCATGAAAGGGGGATGCCAGGAGAGAAAAGCCCATGGCGAGATGCCTGTTCACGTTCACGGCTATTGGCTGAAAGTAGACACACCGCTTACGTTTAGCAAGCACTAAAGCCGCCAAATAGGGAGAGAATTTTCTCTGCTCTACCACAAAACATAGAGGGAAAAAGTACAAGATACTCATTGGAGAACTGAGAAGCCCAGCAATAAGAGGGACAGAAAATAGCCAGAATGTACTACCAAGGATTGACGATCATCTCTTTCGTAAGGTACGCTCAGTGCGGTGATAGTATATGGGGTGCCAACTTTTTGGAAGGAACTATCTGGCATGATGAAATATTTCTTTTGGATCGCGTTCGCTGTATTCCTGGCGGCCTCTATTCCTCATGTGGCATACTTTTTTGCGTCATTTGAGCCATCGTCGGGACCTGAAGGGGTCTGGTGGTGGGCTGTAAGTTATGCTATAGCCATTAGCATTGATGTTACTGTCTACCTGCTCTCCTGGACAGCATTCCAGCGCTACAGGCGCTATCGCACCGCCAAAGCCGTCTGGCAACATTGGCTGCTCATCGTCATGTGTACTATTTTTTCGTGGGCGGTCAACTGGGCATACGCCAAGCAATTCCATAGCACAGTTATGCTGAGTTCCGCCGAGAACACGGCTCCCTGGCTGACAAACGTCTTCCCCTTTATGGCCAGCGCCTTCCCATTGCTGGGTATTGTCTATACCATGATGGCAGAAACAGTTTCGGAGACCGAGCAGGAAGAGAAGAACGAGAAAGCGCAGCAGCTCTCGGCCCTTTCTGAGTTAGCGAAACAGGCACAACTGCCCATGTCCACCCTGCGACGCCTGGCCGGCAATACGCGGCTCAATCCCGCCAGTCTGCTCTCACTAAGCAACCGCGTGCCAGCGGCCCCGGTGGCAGCTACTTCGGCTCAAGATGCCCGTCCGATCACCGGTAAAATCGTGGCGATCGGCGACGAGACGGTCACCGAGGGCCAGGGTACAAACCCGACCATGACGGTTTTAGCGAACGATGGTGCGCCCGATAAATTGCAAATGACTATTGAAATCCTTAAATCAAACCCCGCGATCACCGACGAGGCCCTGGCACACTATCTATCGCTGAAACGACCGGCTAGCGCGCGCTTCTGGCGGCTGAAGGCCATCGAGATCCTGAACGCACCGGGGAGAGAGCAAACCGGAAAGAGCGCGCTTGTCAACAGCGGCGGCAGGTGGTCAACATCGTAGGCGGAAACCCTGAGAAGCTCTATTGGTAAATTGGTAAACGTTGACTTGACGTGTACCATAAAGATATGATAGACTTAAAAAAGAGCAGTTGAGAAAATCTGACCTGTCACAGTGTATCAAAGTTTGACAGTGTAGTCCGACAAGTATCAAGAATTGCCTATCTCCAGGTATTTAATGGGAGGAATCATGCCGGCCACGTTTAGTTATGCGGGTATCTTACACGCAGTAGGTCAGGTCCTGGACCAGATTGGCGTGAAGAGCATTGCCATTCACGAGGAAGAGGATGGACTCTTCGTCGAGGGGTTCAATGCTGAAAGCCAGCTTCAGGTTCAGATGCGTTACGATATCGCCAGTCTGTACGAGTTAGTGTCGCGGACAGAGGCTCTTGCGGCAGAGAGTGAAAAGCTCTCTGCGGAGAAGGAGCAAGGTACCCTTCAGCGTTTTCTGCGCGAACATGATCGTGAGCTGGTGGGGGCTTCTCGCTAGTTTGACAACACTATAGTTCAACAAGAGAACCGGGGTTTGCCCCGGTTCTTATACCATCGAATCCCTGGCCTGGCAGGCTACTCGTGGTTGTCACATAGCCAGCGTTTGCCATACGTACGCATACTTTCGATCACGTCTATCAAGTCGTGTCCCTTCTCACTAAGGGAGTATTCCACCCGCGGAGGGACCTCCGCGAACGTGCGGCGGCAGATAACACCTTCCTCCTCCAGGGAGCGGAGTCGCTCGGAAAGGGTTTTCGGGCTGATCCCTTGCAACGAACGTTCAAGCTGATTGAAACGCTTGACACCTGAGGCCAGGTCGCGGATAATCAAAAGTGTCCACTTGCCACTGATGATTTTCGCGGTACAGGCAACCGGGCATATGGAATCAGTATCCTTGATGAGGTGCTTCGATGTAACTAGTTCCATTGTATTCAGTTCTTTAAGTAAGTCCTTCCTTAATTACAGACTATATCATAAGTCGCAACGAAAAGTAAAGCGTAGACCTCTCGACTTTACCAATAAAGTATGATATGCTCATGAGTGCAGGATTGTGAACGATCCGCGTACTTGAACAATCGTAAAATCTGGGTCTGCGCGGTTTCTCCCATTCGAGAGGAGAAGATAGTGCCTGAAGATATTGCTTTATTCATTGATTTTGAGAACATTCGTTACAGTATGTTGAATATTCAGCGCCGGGAGCCTGATCCCCAGGAGCTGATTGCCGTTGCTCGCCGGTATGGCACCGTTATGGTTGCCCGCGCCTATGCGGACTGGTCTCGCCAGCCGGAGCCTTTCAAGGGGAGCCTGACGGCGGCCATGATTGACCGGGTGGACTGCCCGGCCAAGCAGCGCGATCGTATCCGCATGGGGACGATTCACTACTCCGGTCCCGGTAACCCTTCCACGGGCGCGCTTGGTGCCTCAGGATTCGTCCCCGAACAGGCGCCTGGCCAGTTCCAGCGTTCCTGGCCAGCGGTCGTCAATAGCCACTCCGGGCCGTTGCCGGCTATCAATCCAGCAAACGTGGAAAATGGCTGGTCGGCTTACCCGGATAGTGGTCTCCGCTCCGATCTCGATGATAACCTCCTGGACGAGGATGAAAACGAGGACGAGAACGAAGCCGAGGAGAGTTATAACTCCACTGCGAATCAGTTACATGAGACGACTCGCCATCCCGCACCCTACTACCCAACGCATGGTCAATCTCCCAGCGGTCCTCTTGGGCAAGGCGGAACCGGTCCCCTGGGATACGCCAATCAGGGCCAGTCCTCTGGCAACACAGGCCATTTGCCCGCTGTGAATCCTGGCGCCAGCACCATTGTCCAAAGCACAATTGTGCAGAGCACCGTGGACCTGAATATGCTCATGGATATCATCGAAACCGTCTTCGACCGGCCCACCATCTCTACCTTCGTCCTGATGACAGGCGATAAGGACTTTACTCGCATCTGTGCCCGTCTGAAGTTACGTCTAAACAAAACTGTGATTGTTGTTGGTATACCAGGAACCGTCAGCCGAGATCTTATAAGCAGCGCCAATCAATTTGTGCCATTAGTGCCGGGTGGCCCCAGTACGTCGGGCCTGAGTGGGAGTGGCTATGGCTCAATGATGTCCAGCGGCAATACAGGTGCTATGCCGGCTATTTCCCTTGGCGGCACAAACCCGCACCTGCCCGCCATCGGCCCTCAACCACCTCTGGATATCCTTGATCCACAATTTCTCCAATTCCTTGACTATATCGATCGCAACTGGTCGTGGCGCACGGTTATCGGCGTCTCGAACTTCATTGGTGACCCGGTGAATCCTAAAAACCGTTTCCGGGGACGCCTGACACGCGAATCCGCGCGCGAGCTATTGAATGCCTGCATCCAGCAGGGCATCCTGCTCCTGCAAACCGACCCATCCGGCGCGGAGGATTTGCGCTTGAATCGCATCCATCCCGATGTAGACGAAGTGCTGAAACAATTCGTGCGCTGACCGGCAGGGTTTCGCGTCGCGATTTCAATCGAGCTGAATGGCCTGGAACAGAGATACCACCCAGGCCTTTTTTGCTGGATGTTTTTCTGCTGTATGCAAAGGAGCTTTCAACTATGGACGAATCCCGTGTCGCGTTCCTACGCCGGATCATCGCCAGCCCCAGCCCTTCCGGGTTCGAGCAGCCGGTCCAGCAGGTGATTCGCGAAGAGATAGAACACTACACCGATGAGGTGCGCACAGATGTGCATGGCAATGTGATTGCGACGCTCAACGCCGGCGGCAGTCCCAGGGTTATGCTTACCGCGCACTGCGATGAACTCGGCTTCCTTGTCCGCTATATCGACGAACAGGGCTTTATTTATTTCGCCCCTATTGGCGGCTTTGATCCTTCCACGCTCCCCGGCGAGCGCGTGCAGATCCACACCGAAGCAGGCCCGGTGCTCGGCGTTATCGGTCGCAAACCGATCCACTTGCTCGAATCCGAGGAGCGTAGCAAGGCTCCCAGACTGAAGGATCTCTGGATTGATATCGGCGTTGCCAACCAGGAAGAGGCCCAGCAGCTCGTGCCTATCGGTAGTATCGCTACACGCGCCGCCCAGCTTGAGCCGCTGCGGGGCGACCTGGTGGTCTCGCGCGCGCTTGACGATAAAGCGGGCATCTTCGCCGTAACCGAGGCCATGCGCCGCATCCATGAGCAGCGCGCGTCGCTCAAAGCGGAGGTCAACTTCGTCTCGGCTGTGCAGGAGGAGGTTGGCTCACGCGGCGCCGTGACCAGCGCCTATGGGGTGGACCCGGCGGTCGCGCTGGCGGTCGACGTGACCTTCACCTCCGACCATCCCCAGACATCCAAGCAGGATCTCGGCGATATCAAGCTGAATGGCGGCCCGGTGATCTCTATCGGTGGCTTCATTAACCCGCGCGTCTACCAACTGCTACTCACTGCGGTCGCTGGCGCGGAACTTAGCTACCAGATCGATCCGCAGTCGTCCCATACCTATACCGATACCGATATGATCCAGGTGGCACGCGCGGGCGTGGCCACCGGCCTGGTGAGCATACCCTGTCGCTACCTGCACACCGGCTCAGAGATCGCCTCCCTCAAGGATATCGATGAGGTGGCGACGCTGCTGGCACGCTTCGTGCTGGCGCTCGATGGCCAGACGAATATGATTCCATAGTTCGAACTAGAGAAATGCTAGTGGATGCTGTAAGGCCTTATTCAAGCGAACTGCCCATCCATTGCTCCAGGAAGTTTCGGAACGTGCGTTTTCCTTGTTCAGAGTTTCCCGGAGAAGCGGGCGCCAGGGCGCGATGCACCATCAAAGCGAGCGCCTCGGCGGCCTCCTCAAAAGGTGGCGTCTCCTCCTGCGGAATCAATTCATGGATTGAAAATAAACCGACCGAAAGGATGCCGAGCAGGTGATTGATGACGCGAGGCGAGAGATCATCCCTGATCAGACCTGCCGCCTGAAATTGGATGACCAGCATGCGATTGAGGAGATAGACGCGTAACGAGAGCTGGGGATCGCGCTGACGCATATAGCTTCCTAGCGCCAGACTCTCCTTCGTGTAGACGGCCATCATGAGCGGATGAGCCAGCAACCTCCGGTAGCAGTGCCGGTAAATACCCAATAACGTACCCCCTTCGGGGTCAGCCTCCACTTCCGCGAGCCACTCTCGAAATACCTGGCGCGTCTCACGGATCAACAATATCGCGAAGAGTTCCTCTTTGCTCTTCCAGTATTGATAGAGGGCGCTCTTGGACACAGAGGCTTCAGCGGCGATATCCTGCATAGTGGTCTTATCATACCCATACCGCAGGATGAGGCGCATAGCAGCTTCCAGAATGCGCTCGCCCCGTGCATCAATGCGCGTTTCGTGTGTTTGCATGTGCTCCTTCCACCGTATAACATGACTATCTACGTGCTTTAAGTCAAAGAGTACTCAAAGAGCGCAGGCTTGTCAAGTAGAGAACCTCACAGACCCTCCATCCTTTCCCCGAAAGGAGAATTTTCAATCACTCTCGGGAAAGCTTGACAATTAAGCTTCTTTCGGTTATATTTGACTTAAAGCGCGTTTCTGGTCATAAAGTACCTGAAGCAAAAATGACCAGACGAGAGCGAACTGGCTCACGTCGATGAAAAGAAGAGAGGAACG
>JBDTHH010000159.1:0-18572 GCA_039937055.1 Ktedonobacteraceae bacterium
ACGGCGAGGCAAGCCACGCGCTACGGAGACTCCGGGCGCTTTCTACCGGTAATGGACGTATCTTGACGCCTATTGGGACACATCGGAAGGGTGCTCTAACTCTGGGACCTACCGCCTAAAGGAAACCGATCCCAGGGGTTCTCGTTGGCCGTGAGCCGGTAGCCATCGGGGTCAGCAAAGACGAAGGCGCGCCCAAACGGGCTATCATAAGGTGCTGTGATGATAGTGACGCCTTTCGCTTCCAATGCGGCATGCAACTCATTGACATGATCGCAGTCGATCCAGAGCGTCACACCCCATCCCGGTTGCGGCGCTTCATCCAGGTTCACTTTCGCTTCGCTGAGAGCAAAGGGGATCGTGTTGGTATCGAAAAGCACAAAATCGGGAGTGTCAAAGCGCTCATCAACAGTCAGGCCCAGGATCTCTGTATAGAACGCGCGTGACGCGGAGAGGTTGCGCACCTGCAAGCTGAGAAAATCGGGTCCGAGAAGTTTTGCCATCAGTGTTTTTGCCTTTCAAAGCTGAAGAGTCGCCCCAGCAGCGGCCCTTGATTTCTTTCATACCAACAGTCTATCCTAAGCGAGTGACAACAGTATGTCAGTAGGGTAGCGACTCTTGAGTTGCTGCCACAGAGGAGAGAACGACGGCAAAATCGGCATAGACGATGTATAATGAAGACATGCGCGAGGATGAGATTGGTCATCATTGGTGGGTATCAGTGAAGCACTGGATTGCTGATTGGCATGGCCCTTTAGATGCAAAGGATGGACTTCCTCTCATGGACTCTACGCAGGCGGAAGCCAGATTAGGCATCGTATTACCTCGACCTTTGAAAGAGTGGTATAGCATTGCGGGAAGACGCGCGGATATACATTCTGCGCAGAACCGTTTGGTATCCCCAGCGCAGCTTGAAATCCATGATAATCATGCGATTTTCTACCTCGAAAATCAAAGTGTGGTTGCCTGGGGTATTGCCTTAAGCGATCTCGGCTCTCCTGACCCGCCGGTATCGGTAGACCTCGACTATGCTCTGCATGGACGCGCGCATCAATGGGTTGAGGAGAATGGGACGGTCTCTGAATTCTTGCTGCAAATGGCTGTGCATGAGACGCTATTTACGTCTACATTCTCTGGGAATGCGCCCATTGATCAGGAAAATATCGGAAAGATTGAGCGGCATTACCCACGTCTTCGCTTCCCTGCCTGGCATTGGCCAGTGTATCCAACCCGATTTTTTGGGGATAGGGAGACGCTGGTCGTCGTCAATGGTGCTGAATGGCTATGGGTGGCCGCAAGAAATGAGCATGCTTTCATGAAAGTGGTAGCACGATTGCCTGTGAAGTGGGCCTATCTTTGGGAACCATAAAAGAAAAAGTGGTATGATTGTTTTTATTTATCCCAGTTACTTTTGAGAATCTACGCGCCTACTTCAGCGCCTACTTCTAATTTTACGGCTTCAAGCTTCTGTATTTAACTACAACATGGGCGAAAAATGAAGAATGACGAATTCGAGAAGCGTATGCGGGCCCTGGAAAGCTTCCATGCGCTACGTCTGCCGCCAGAAACCTGGACGGTGCTGCGTGTAGATGGACGCAGTTTTACACGCTTTACCGAGGCTGGCTTTGAGAAACCAGTTGATAACCGTTTTCAACAGATGATGCGGCAGACGGCCCAGGCTCTGCTGGAAGAGTTGCACGGGGTCTATGCCTACACCGAGAGCGACGAAATCTCTGTGCTGTTTGATCCAGGCTGGGATCTGTTTGACCGGGAGGTAGAGAAGCTTGTTTCGATCTCGGCGGCCATCGCCAGCGCGACATTTACGCACGTCTGCCAGAGGGTTGCGCACTTCGATAGCCGGATCTGGTTAGGGACCACTCCTTCGCACGTTGTTGATTACTTTCGTTGGCGGCAGACCGACGCCGAGCGTTGTGCGTTGAATGGTTGGTGCTACTGGACACTGCGCAAAGCGGGGAAAAGGCCTGCTGAGGCCATGGCCTTGTTTAAAAGGGCATCACCGGCTGACAAAATCGCGCTGCTACATCAGCATGGCATCAATTACAACGCTCTCCCCACCTGGCAGAGACGTGGCAGTGGTCTGTACTGGGAAACATTTGAAAAGGTTGGCTATGATCCAGTGCAGGGCAGAGAGCGGGTCGGCATCCGGCGGCGTGTCAAAGTCGATGAAGAGTTGCCGTTGAAAGAGGGCTACGGGGCGTTCATCCAGCACTTTCTGGATGCGTATCAGGAGGATCAGGCCAGAAAAAATTAGGAAATGGAGGATCAATGTCCGATCAGGATATCATACAAGCCTTAGAAAGAAGATGTGGGCCATTGCAAACACGCTGTCGTTATACAAACGGACGGCTGACAGAGCTTGACCTAGCCCACTTCTGGTTGAAAGACCTGCCGCCTGAACTAGGGGAACTTACCTCGTTGGAACACATACACCTGAAGGATAATGACCTGGCTCATTTCCCAGCCGAATTCTGGAACCTTCGCAACCTGAAGAGCTTAGATCTTCAGATCAATCGATTGGAAACCCTCCCACCTGAACTAGGCGAACTCACCTCGTTGGAACAGTTAGACTTGACACATAACGAATTGACCCATTTTCCAGCCGAATTCTGGAACCTTCGCAACTTAAAGGGCTTACATCTCCCTAACAACCGATTTGAAACTCTTCCGCCGGAGATCAGTCGCCTGATTAATTTGGAAACATTGCTCCTCGATGATAATCCCTTGACCTCCCTGCCAGCAGAGGTAGGGCATTTACGTCATTTGCGGGGATTAGGGATCTGGGATTGCCAACTCACGGCGCTACCGCGAGAAATTGGTTTGCTCTCACGTTTAGAGCATTTAACCCTTGCTGGCAATCACCTACACACATTACCGCCAGAGATCCGCCGCCTCGGACGCTTGAAATCGTTAAACATCGCTTTTAATCAATTTGAAGCTCTTCCCTCAGAAATTGGTCGTCTGGCCCAACTCCACTCCTTGGACGTAACGAATAATTCTCTGACAGACTTTCCTCTAGAGGTTGCGCAGTTACATCACTTGCAGCTCTTGAATCTAAGCGAGAATCGCCTTACTACTCTCCCACCGGAAATCAGTCGCTTAAGGAATGTGCAATGCCTGGAGCTGAGCGAAAATCAGCTAGAGGTGTTACCATCAGAATTAGGGACATTGAGCCGCTTGGAGCAGCTAGTGGTTTCTGGCAATCCTCTAGTGTCATTCCCGCCAGAAATTTGCCATCTCTCAGCATTACAAATGATTGGGCTTGATCGCAGACAGTTCACGTTACTCTCTGAGGAGATGCTTCAGTTTTTCACAAGTCAGAATGTCTCTCTTCAAGTTGTCTAATAGTAATCGCCCTCTATTGGGGCATATTGCCTGCTTACAAGACCTGATGAACCGCTTATAGCCCACTTCGAGGAGGAAGGATGACAGACGAGCAAGACAAGAGCAAGCTTATTTCTATGCAAGAGAGTCAAGAGTTTCGCCTCAGCTTTGAAGAGGGCAATGTAGGCATAGAATACGTGACTCCTCTTGGAGAAAACATGTTTCGCCTGGATGCAACGCCCATCCTTGTCGATGTAGAGGTCGCATATGGGGACATCATCGAGGCTGAACTGCAAGCTAATGGCGTCTGGCGTTTTTGTCGCGTCGTCACGCGCTCGCTGTGGCGCCATTGGGACTGGATGCTCGGCAAAGATTTTGTGGAGTCTCCTGCCTTTCTGGCCTGGCAGCAAGCTATTGAAGCGCATGGCGGTGTGTGGCAACATGTTTTCGGGGGTGTGTTTCTTGTTCACCTTCCTCCAGAGACTGACTTTGATCCTGAATTAGCATTGAAACAGATAATTGCCCAACAGAAGAGTCCCGTCAAGGGTGATGAATAGCAGGAGGATAGCTATGAATGAATATGAAATTCGTGCTGAGTATGATGCGCGGTCAATCATTGTGTATCAGGCATATCAAAAAGCGATAGCTCTTCCTGCCGTTCAAAACAATCGGTTTGTGCCGCCTTTTTCGTTGAACAGAATGACCTGGATCAAACCATCATTTTTATGGTTAATGGAAAGAAGTAATTGGGGTCTCAAAGCTGGCCAGGAAATGATTCTCGCTATTCGCATCACACGGCAGGGCTGGGAAGAGGCGCTCTCACACGCTGTTCTGACATCTCACGACCCACGCGTATACCGCCATTATGCTGAATGGGAAGCGCAGTTGAAGAAGGCTCTCGTGCATGTCCAATGGGACCCGGAGAGAACGTTGCGCGGAAAACGTCTTCCCGTCAAGAGCATTCAGGTCGGCCTCAGTCGCCATATTATTGAGAAGTATGTCAACGAGTGGACCATTGAGATCCGAGACGTCACCCCGTTGGTGCGAAAAATGTATGGGTTGTTACAAGAAGGGCAGGAAGCCAGGGCGAAAGGGTTTCTTCCGAAAGAACGCGTCTATCCGCTCAATCAGACCCTTGTCGAGCGCCTTGGCATCAGGTAAAAATAGGAGAATCATGCAGGCACGCTTGTATACCATTCAGGGGCTTCCTGCGGGCCAGGTTAGTATCATGGCTCGCCCGCGCGGTGGCGACTGGCTGCTCGATGAGATCATGGCAATCCGTGCGGCTGATGTTGCTGTGCTGGTCTCGTTACTGACTCCCGCTGAGGTCATGGAATTGGATCTGCGAGAGGAGGCAGAATGCTGCCGGAGCCAGGAAGTGCTCTACCTGTCGTTCCCGATCCTGGACCGCGATACTCCGCCGTTTACCGAAAGCACCTTTACCTTCCTGGAGCAGCTACACAGCCAGGTGTTGGCAGGAAAGCATGTCGCTGTGCATTGCCGTCAAGGGCTGGGCAGAGCGGTTCTTATAGCCGCCAGCGTGCTGGTCCTCGCTGGTTTTTCGCCGCAGCAGGCGTTTGAGCGGCTCAGCGCAGTTCGGGGATATCCGGTGCCGGAGACAGAGGAGCAACGTGCCTGGGTCGTGGCTTTCTCTCAATCACAGATGAAAAAACCGTAATGAACGGACCAGGAGAGAAAGAGGACTCAAGGGAGTGAACCCACCATAGGGGCACAGATATTGACACAACGTCTATACTATTAATTCATCAATAAGAAAAAGTTTTTAGGAGGAAAGGGCATGGTTGCCAAGCTTAATCAGATTATAGCTGTTGAAAAAGGGGTCAAGAGTCGCTCATTTCAGGAGCTTACCGAGGCTCATCATGCATTGCAGAAGCCGGCGCTTCTCTCAGGGATCGCGCGCACCTATCGCCCCAAAGACGAGGAGGGCGAGTCGCTGCCGCCTGAGTCCACCAAAGTTCAGGTCAAAGCCGATGATATCATTCGCGACACAGTGGCTGTCCTGACCAAACTTTTTGATGTCACCGCGACGAAAGACTGGGCGAACTGTAAAGCGAAGGCCAACTAAGCACTGCTTATCATATATTGAGCGCACTAATAAGTCAATTGACCACAAAGCACCAAATACCTCTGTTATTTACTCATCAGGCGGCATGGTCCGCGAGTCACGCAAAAACTTCTCCAGGTCTTCACGTTTCACTAAATACCCCTTGCCTGGCTTATAGGCGGGCAACCGCTTTGACCGTATCCAGGAGCGGATGGTATCTAATGGGACACTATGGTCTAGTTCCTCGTAAATATCCTCAATGGTCAGCCATTCCTTTTGGTCAGGCATATAATGTACACCTCTATCGCAACATTTTTGAACATTATATGCCCAATCCATAAGTGAGGTCAATTGACCATAGCAAATCGCGCAACTCGACTAACCATTGCTATTTTGCATCATGTAGGATATAATTTTATAAAACGCAGCGACGCGATTAACTAGAGTTTTGAGAGCATTCATTCCTATTGAGAGAGAGGAGAAACGATGCAATCTATTCACGTTACCCGTAGTTTTGCTGTAGAGCCACTGCTTGACATCCACAATGACGAGTTCGCGCACTGGTACGAACTTGGCGTGTGGTGGGCCATGTACGGCGAGGAACAAGGTAAAGGGCCATACCGCGACCGCTACATTATCGACGTACTGCATGATGGTATTTTGTCCCACTGGTTCGATAGCATCACCAGCGGCTGGTTTCCTATGGTTGGCTTTAATATCGGTATGTTGCACGGAGGTATGCTGAACCCTTGCACGCATGAAGTCCGGCCATACGGCGATCTAGTCATCATCACTGATAACGACTTTCGGCGCGGCTACCATGCCGGGCGGCGCTACCGCTACTTTGAATGCCTGCCTGCCTATGAGCGTATGACCGACGCTTTTTTAGTCGAGACAATCAACAGCTGGGCGCTCGAATACCACGAGTGGAAAGAACCGCTTGCATGCCTCACGTTCGCCATCGGCTGCCGTGTCGGAGAGTTGAGCAGCGAACTACTGCCAATGCATGAACCAGAGCGGGCGAAAATTGAGGCAGAAGATCGGGCGTTTCTCGCTGCATATGACGCCTCCAGCGCCACGCTACTCTTACCGACCCTGTAGGATGCACTTTAGAACTTATGACGCAGTATTACGCATGGTTTACACGTTGTCGATGGTAGAGAGAGCTTTAAGGGCCTCTCTACCAGAAAGGAATTGACCTCATGACCACTATCGTAGATATCTATTGCCGTGTTTCGACAGACGACCAGGAAAATAACACCTCTCTCGAAGGGCAAGAGGCAGAAGCACGAGACTACTGCAAAGAGCAGGGCTTCATTGTTGGCATGGTACACAAAGAGGTGTTTACCGGCTTTAAATACCGTGAGCGTAAAAAACTGTTAGAAATGCGTCAACGCTACAGAGAGGGCAAAATCCAAGGCGTTGTAGTCCGCACGCTGGACCGCCTCTCACGCGCCCAGGCGCATGTGTCTATTTTGTTAGAAGAAATGGACTACTACGGCGTAACTCTTTATAGCGTCAAGGAAATCATAGATAACACGCCTATGGGAAAATTCTCCCGTATGGTACTGGCCCACTTTGCCGAAATGGAACGCGAAAAAATACTCGACCGCACCATCACCGGGCGAGTGAACAAGGCAAAAGACGGTAAGATTGTAAGTGGTCGAAAGTTGCCCTATGGATGGAAGTGGAACAATGACACTACAAAAGACTTTGTGGTTATCGATGAAGAGAGAGCAGCGGTACTGCGCCAGACGGCAGAAGAATATGCCAGCGGTTCTACGTTCTACGTCATAAGTACCCGCCTCAACAGCGAAGGCGTGCCACCCGCAGAGGGAAAAGTGTGGTATCCTGACGCCCTCCGTCGCGTACTGACCGACTCACGCCTTACCGGAAAAAATCTAAAGATATTTGATAAAGGAACCAGAGGGAAGCAAGTCAAAGAAAAACTGCAACCTGTCGATCTGCCAGACGGTACGTTTCCAGCAATTATCAGTGAGGAGTTATATCAGAAGATACTAGAGCGCGTATCAATGAATGTACAGTTCTCACAGCGTAACGCGAAAGAAGCAGAGACGTTTTTGCTACGTGCTGGGTTTTTGCGCTGCGCTGTGTGCAAGCGTGCTATGTCTGCAATAGCCAGCAACAAACACGAAGATGGATACTCATGGGTGCAGACCTACTATAAGTGTGCCAACCCTCATTGCTCTCACGCGCCCTGTCAGGTAAGCTCGAAAAAATTTGATGCAATCATATGGGAAGCTGTGGTACAATTAGCCGACCATGTGACGCTTCTGGAAGAGTCCGTAGCACTAGCCATGCATAACCATACGGTTGAGGACGATCTTCGCGCAACGGAAGCAGCACTTATCGACTGGAAAGCAAAGGTGGAAAACTACGAAGGCGACTTAGCGGATAGCAGCCTGCGTGGTAATACCCGTGTAGGTATCCGAAACTTGCTCAATGGAGCCTACGAAAAGGTAGAGGAGTTGGAAAACCACCGGGCAGAGTTGTTTGCATTCAGTATTGATGTACAAAAAGAGCACGTCGAGTTCGAGAAGATCATCGACTGGTGCAAGAAAGCCAAAAGCGAACGGGAGGAACTGTCATACACACAAAAACGTGTTTTTCTCCATATACTCGGTGTTACCGTTCTGGTGTCCCGCACACCTGGCAATAAGGGCGCGGCTCCAATTTGGGATATAAAAGTACCCTTACCGGCAATACAGTCGATCATATACCACGGTACCTCGCAAGCATTAGAAAGCATCGACGATGAGCAAGCTGTCACGACAGAAGATTTGGAAAACACTCTTTTTGAAAAGGGTTCCACAAACGATGATTTGGAAAACGCTGGTCCTGGAGAAGCAGATAGTCGATCTGCATACGTTCGTCAGGAAACTGCCAGTCCTGGACCCCTCTGAGACGTGGACCTTCGATTTATCGGCCGATTGCTGGGCCACAGAGCCGGTGCAGACGCTCAAGACGAAGAAGGTGCCGCGCAACCACGTCAAGGCTGAGGCTACCGAGAAGCATCCGGCGCAGGTCGACGTCTATTACGAGGATGTGACGGTCGGCCACTGGCGCACTGTGAAGTTCTCAGGCGCGTTGCCTGCCAGGCGCATTAATGAACTGCTTGCACGCGTTGAGAAGTTGCAGGAGGCCGTCAAGTTTGCGCGCGAGGAGGCCAATAATATGGAGGTCGAGGAACAGAAGGTCGGCGCGAGCGTGATGCAGTACCTGTTTGGCTAAGCTGGCCTCTTGTGTCCTTGTCTGCTTTGCTTTATACTATCCCTGGAGTCTAGACTGAGATTGAATCTTAGCTTGAAGGACCAGCGTCCAGTGCAGGTTCGAATCCTGCCCTTGCCACCAGTGTTTCTTTCATGGCAAGGTAGCCCAAGACTGGCAGAGGCAGCGTTGTGTACCATCTCAGATTAAGACTATTACTCCAATCTCAGCATTCACCGTCGAACGCCAAATCGAACGTCTGGGGTCGAGACCTTTGGGGTGCTGGTGCAATTCCAGCCTGGCCAGCCAGCCGGGTACCTTCCTGGCTCATGCGCTTCTATCATTGGCCGGTAGCTTAATAGCAGAGCACAAAGATATGAAGAGTGAACCTCCGACTTAAATGTGTTGACGTGCGCAAATGGGCGGTAAACCGGGCCCCGAGGCAGTGCTATTCCTCGGGGCTTCCCATTCCCTTTTTTACGTTTCCTATGAGATCTGGATACCAAGCCGTTCCAGGAGGCTGCGACTCAACTCTGCCCGATATTTGATGGGTTTCTTTCCTGGGCCATGCGAGTCTGAACCTGAGCTGGTGAGCAAATGGTGCGTCTTTGCATATTCCTGATACAGAGCAATCTGCTCTGGCGTGTGGGCGGGATAATACACTTCAAAGCCATCAATAGGAACTTCCTGGCGTAGCTCGTCTAATAGAGGAACGTCATAGCAAGTAAACCCTTCTCCCCGACCAGGATGGGCAATGAGGCACACCGCCCCACTCTGATGGGCCGTATCAACCACAGCCGCAATGTCATTGGTCGCGAAAAAGAAACCTGCATCTTCCACAAGCTTCCAGGAAGATTCTACGTCAAGCCCATAGCCCGGTTTTTGTAAGAGTGTTACCAGTTCATGAGGTTGTTGCGCACTGGGTTTTTCTAATAGCGTCATCAGTTCATGCGGGCTTAGAAAGGTATAGCCCATCTTCTGGAGGTTCTCATAGACCTCCCTGGTGTTCTCTCGCTGGCGACGCGCAATATCCTGGGCTAAGTCGTGTAAGGTGTTGTGTTCTGGATCAAACCCATAGCAGAGCACATCCGTCAGCTCGCCTTTCCACGAGGTGCTCATCTCCACTGCCGTGAGCAAGGGCAATTGCTTCTGCCCCGCAAGTCGTTGCAGCGCGGCGGCGGTATCCACACGATCATGATCGGTGATGGCTGCCAGGCCAAACCGTTCGCTCACCAGGTAGTCAAGCAGGTGTTCAGGAGTCCATGTACCGTCACTAAAGGTGGTGTGCATCTGGAGATCAATAGCTGCATCAGCCGCTAGAAAAAGGCGAGTAGTCAATGAGTTCAAGAGCCAGCCCTTCTATGCATCTGTTATGGATATATCAGTGGTAGATATATGGTAACCTTTGTCCGGGTGGCTTGTCAAGGGGCGTAATCTCTTACGCAGGGCTATATAAAAGTGGCCCACTCTTCGTAGGTGCGTGATGTATCACGCCTGGCAAGCCGGTCGGTATGGTTACCAGACGCGCTAAAGCGCGCGGCTACGGAAGACGTTGACGTTGACGTTGCATCGCAAGCAGCACCAATACATGACTTTTGAGAGAGAAGCCTTGTCTCTTACGCCTGTTGGGCAGGGCTGAACCACAGCCCTGCCCAACAGGCGTCAAGGTACGTCCATCACCGGCAGAAAGCGACCGTCCTGTCCGTAGGGCGTGGCTTGCCTCATAGGCGTGAACGTAAGCCGAATCGTGCCGTCTTCCGTAGGGCGTGGCTTGCCTCGCCAGTCCGTCCTTATTTCTGTCTTAAGTCCACGCCTATGAGGCAAGCCACGCCCTACGGACAGGACGGCGAGGCCCCATTTCCGCGTGTTCCTGGCTTAACTTGACGCCTATTGGGCGAGGCAAGCCATAGCCCCTATGCGGGTCGACGCGTGCATGGGCCATCTAGGGTCTCGACGAGCGCGCCGCGTTCTGCTACAATGCGCTCAGAACATGAGATCCGTATTGGGAGGAGGCCGACGTGACGGTAAGACAGCAACCCACGCTCGCGACAATCGACCACGTATTGAGGCGCGGCGTCGCTCTGATTGAGAAGGAGGCGGACCTGCGGCGTCTGCTGCTGGAGGGGAACAAAGGGGAGCCGCTACGCATCAAGCTCGGCGTGGACCCCAGCCATTATGACCTGACCATCGGCCATGCCGTGGTCTTTCGCAAGCTGCGCCAGTTCCAGCTCCTGGGCCACAAGGCGGTCGTCGTGATTGGCGACTGGACGGCGCGCCTGGGTGACCCCAGCGGGCGCGAGGATGCGCGCAAGCCGCTTAGCGCCGAACAGGTGAAGGCCAACATGGCCACCTACCTTGAACAGTTCTACCGCATCGTCGATAGCCAGCAGACAGAGGTGCGCTACCAGAGCGAATGGTTCGATACCTTCGATCTTGGCGATGCTATCCGCTTGCTGGGCCATAAGACCGTGGCGCAGATGCTGGCGCGCGAGGATTTCTCCAATCGCTACAAAAACGGCCTGGAGATCTCCCTGGCCGAGCTGATGTACCCGCTCTTGCAGGGCTACGACTCGGTGGCGCTGCGCGCGGATGTCGAGATTGGCGGGACCGACCAGACCTTCAATCTACTGGTCGGCCGTGAACTGCAACCGATCTTCGGGCAGACGCCGCAGCAGATCATGACGGCGCACCTGATCGTGGGCCTGGATGGCGCGAAGAAGATGGGCAAGTCGCTGAATAACTACATCGCCATGACCGCGCCCGCCGGCGATATGTACGGCAAGCTAATGTCACTGCCGGATCATGCGATGCCCAGCTACTTTGAGACGCTGACCACTATCCCGCAGGACGAACTTGACGAGATGCAGCGCAAGATGGCGGATGGCTCGCTGAACCCGGTGGTCGCCAAGCGGCGCATGGCGCGCGAGATTGTGGCGGGCTTCCATAGCGAGGCCGTGGCCCAGGAGGCGGAAGAGGCCTTTATCCGCCAGTTCTCCGAGCGCAAGCTGCCGGAGCAGATCCCTGACTATCGCCTGGAGCGGCCAGTAGAGGTTCTCACGTTGATGGTCGATGCCAAACTGGCGGCCAGCAAGAGTGAGGCCCGCCGTCTCCTGCAACAGGGCGGCGTCACGCTCTTCCCGGATGGCGCATCTGGCGCAGCACAGGCCATCAGCAGCCCCGATTTTGTGGTGCCAGCCACCGATGGCGCAATCCTGAAAGTCGGCAAATTGCGCTACATCAGGCTGCGGGCAAGCGCCTGAGGTCAGCGGCTTGTCCCATAGGCGTACATGTATGATAATGGTGCCAGAAAGCGAGCGGTGAATCCGTAGGGGCGATGGCTTGCCCATTGACTCCAACAAATTCGTTATATCATAAAGAGGCTCCACTTGTGGTATATTTCGTGTAGGGGCGCCACTTCGGCTCCTCTTGTTCGCCGACAAGGCTCGTGCCCTACACGATGAAGAGAAAGGTGTGGAGACGATGACAGTAGAGCCACGAAGAGCACGACCCCAGACAGGAGAGCGTATGAGCGTTACAGAGTATCTTCGGCTTGATGCGCTCTTTCCCAACACGAAGTACGAATATCACGCTGGTATGATCAGATTGATGTCTGGTGGATCAGGGGCACATGCCACGATTTCCGGTAATATCTATGTGGAGCTGCGGCTCCAATTTCGCTCAGGACCATGTACCGTCTATAATTCCGATATGCGTGTCCAGGTGGCACAAGACAAATATTACTTGCCCGATATCTCTGTGACCTGTAACGTTGAGGACCGCCGTAGGGATGTCACATCCATTCGCTCTCCCCGGTTAGTTGTCGAAGTGCTCTCGCCATCGACGGCGAAAGTTGACCGTGTTGAGAAGCTCGCGGCGTACCAGGCATGCCCCACAATTGCCGAAATTGTGCTGGTCGACCAGTTTGCTCCCTATGTAGAGATCTGGCGCCGCGCTGAAGAGGATGCGAACACGTGGCACTATGCCCATTATGGACCCGGCGAAGAGGTAGAGTTCGCCAGCCTGGATGTGCGTATCCCCATGGAAGACATCTACCGCGAAATCAATTTCGATGAGCCTCTCTTAGAGCAATAACTTAATAGAGGGGGGCCGCTATCCTCATTGACTCCAAGTAATTCGTTGACAAGGCGCTTTCGTCTATCGTAGGGACCCGATGTATCGCGTCTGGTGCAATCTATCGCACGCATCCGTTGGATACGAAGATCATGAAGATACATGAAAATAGAGGAGATGTCGAATGCCACAGGCGACGATTGGTGTAATTGGCGGCAGCGGACTCTATCGTATGGAGGGCATGACCGAGGTCGAGGAGGTCGCTGTGCAGACGCCCTTTGGCGATCCCAGCGATGTCATCACCGTTGGTAAGGTCGAGGGCGTCTCCATGGCCTTCCTGCCGCGCCATGGTCGGGGACACCGCATCAGTCCGACGGAGGTCCCGGTGCGCGCCAATGTCTGGGCCCTCAAGAGCCTGGGCGTTGAATGGCTGATCTCCGTCAGCGCCGTGGGCAGCCTGCGCGAGCAGATCGCTCCGCGCGACCTCGTGATCCCCGACCAGGTGTTTGATCGCACCAGGAGCCGCGTGAACAGCTTCTTCGAGGGTGGCATCGTCGTGCATTGCACCTTTGCGGACCCCTTCTGCTCGACGCTCAGCCAACTCTTGCTGGAGGCGGCGCGCGAGCTGGGCGATGTTAAGGTGCATGCCGGTGGGACCTATGTATGTATGGAGGGACCACTTTTCTCGACGCGAGCCGAGTCGAACACCTATCGAAGCTGGGGCATGGATATCATCGGCATGACGGCTCTGCCGGAGGCCAAACTGGCCCGCGAGGCTGAGCTGTGTTACGCCATGATTGCCTGCGCCACCGACTACGATTGCTGGCACGAGACCGCCGAGTCGGTCACCGTTGAGATGGTCATTGGCAACCTCAGTGCGAACGTCGCCAACGCCCAGCGCATCCTGCGTAGCGTCGCCCAGAAGATCCCCGCCGGGCGCAATGCCAGTACCTGCGAGTGCTCCAGCGCGCTGGCTACTGCCATCATGACTGATCGCAGCCTGATCCCCCCGGCGGTCCAGGAGAAATATAGCCTGCTCATCGGCAAGTATATGGCTTGACAAAGCGCTCGTGCGGGTATACAATGAAGACGTTCCGCAAGGGAGATCTTCGAGTGGAACGGGCCGGTTTTCTTCCGGTCCTGCCGATCGGCGTAATCGGGTCCTGCGCGGCAGATGTCTATGAACCCCGCTAGGTCCGTGAGGAAGCAACGGTAAATGGGCCTCTCTGGGTGACGTAGGGGAGCCTGATTGCGCCGATCGGTAGGACCGGGCGAAAGCCGGTTCTCTGCTGTATTGCACTCTTCTACATTGCTACCAGGGCTTCGTTTGTGTGTGGCTCGTTCAAGATATACTGGCGAGAACTGATATATGGCGTCACAATCGCTCTACCGTAAATGGCGTTCGCAGACTTTCAATGAGCTTGTTGGTCAGGAGCCTGTTGTGCGCACCCTGCAGAACGCGCTCAGCAGCGGCAAACTGGCGCACGCCTACCTCTTCACCGGCCCCAGGGGCACCGGCAAAACAACCACCGCCCGCCTCCTCGCGAAGACCATCAACTGTCTGAACCCCCAGCATGGCGAGCCGTGCAACGTCTGCCAGCAGTGTCGCGAAATCACGGCCGGCACCTCGTTCGATGTGATTGAGATCGATGCGGCCTCCAATCGCGGCATCGATAGCATTCGCGATCTGCGCGAGCAGGTGATGAGGCGCCCCGCTGCCGGCAAATACAAGGTCTATGTGCTGGACGAGGCGCATATGCTCACCACTGAGGCCTTCAACGCATTGCTCAAGACGCTGGAGGAGCCACCGGACTACGCGGTTTTTGTGCTGGCGACGACCGATGTGCATAAGCTGTTGCCCACTGTGCTCTCGCGCTGCCAGCGCTTCGACTTCAAGCGTATCACCACGCGCCAGATCGTGGCTCACCTGAACTATGTTGCTGGTGAGGAAGGGGTCAAGCTGGAGGCGGGGGCAGCGGAATTGATTGCCAGGGCAGCAGCGGGTGGCATGCGCGACGCGCTGAGCCTGCTGGACCAGGCCATTGCCTACTCTGGTACAGATATCGCGCTGGCGCAGGTCCAGGCTATGCTTGGCGTGGCTGACCCGCGCGCGATCCACACGCTGATCGCACACATCGCGGCTGGCGATAGCTCCGCCGGGCTGCACCTGCTCAATGATCTGGCCGAGGCGGGGGCCGATCTGCGCCAGGTCAATGTGCAGGCGGTGGAGTACTGGCGCGCGCTGATGCTGGCCAGGGCGGGCGCGGATATTGCGGCCATTCTGGACCGCACCGAGGACGAGGTGCGCGAGATCGACCAGGTGGCTCGCCTCTTCGCGCTGGAAGAGCTGACCGAGTGCGCGCGTATCTTCGCGCAGAACGAGCTGATCCAGAAGAACCAGGGCACGCCGCAGCTTGGCCTGGAACTGGCCTTTCTGGCATGTGTTGAAGTACACCGCCGCGCGCAGTCCGCTCAACCGCTGGCTGCCCCACTAGTGGTCGTATCTCCTGCCCCTGTACAGACTGCGCCTGCTCGCCGCCCGGCGGCAATTCCTCCTTCCTCAGAGATAAGGGTGATGCCGCCTGAGTCCAATGGCAGGAGCGTCTCTCCATCATCAATAGAGATGCCGGAGAGGCGCCAGCCGCCTCCTGCTAGCGCCATCGTGGAAGCGGTAGGTGCGCCTGAACGAGCGCAGCCGCCTGCTGGCGATGACATTGTCGTAACAGAAGAGACGGCGCAGGAGAATCAGGCTCCGCCTACCTTGACACTGGAAGAGGCCAAAAAGGGCTGGGACAACGTCAAGCGGCGTGTCAGGCAGAAAGATGCCAGGTTACAGGCATGGCTCAATGGTTGCTCTATCATCGCTATTGAAGGGACGGCTGAATCGCCGCTTGTGATGCTACAGGCGTCAAGCGGCATGCACTACGAAAACGTGAACAAGGGCGAGCGCTATCAAGTTATCGAGTGGGCCTTCGCCTTGGAGTTTAATCAGAAGTGTCGCGTGCGTGTGGTGCCGCCGGAGCAGGTGTTGTCGATCTCGAACTCGCGTATGCCTGTGAGCGATCCAGCCAGCCCTTACGCAGCCATCGCGCCCAGGACGCCGGCGGCACGGCGCGGACGCAGTAACAGCCAGCCATCTTCCGCGCCGTCACCCGCTCTGGAGCCGGTCGAGACCGAGGCAGAGATTGCACCACGACCGCCGGCTCCTGAGCCTCCACCGCCTACGCTCTCTCACGAAGATGCTAGTCCCCCCCTTGCCAGAACGAGGGTTGTGAGAGAGAATAGTATAGAGCCGCCGAAATCATCGTGGGAGCCTGTTGAGCAATATGCTCAGCGTAACGAAGTTGTGCAGGCGGTCGTGAAGACATTTGGCGCACACATCTCTGATATTCAACCAAAGTAGTAAGGAGCGAGAATCATGAATATGCGCGAAATCCAGAAGATGCAGCAGCGGCTGGAGAAGATGCAGGAGGAGCTGGAGCATAGCCACTTTACCGGCACCGCCGGCGGTGGCGCGGTGGCCATTACCGTCAGCGGCAAGTTTGATGTCACCGCCGTCAAAATTGACCCGGAGGCCTTTAACCCGGAGGACATCACCGAGCTGGAGGTCATGGTGCTGGCCGCGGCCAAAGATGCCTTTACCAAGGCTAACGAGGCCCAGCAAAAGATGATGGGCAGCGTGACGGGCGGTATGCGCATCCCAGGAATGTTTTAGTCCATGAGTGACATTGCACCACCGGTCGCAGCCCTTATCGAAGAGTTCTCAAAACTGCCGGGTGTGGGTGTGAAGACGGCGCAGCGCCTGACGTTCTTCGTCTTGCGCAGTCCCACCGATCAAGCACGCCGCCTGGCTGAAGCCATCATGCGCGTCAAAGAGAGCATCATCTATTGCTCGCGCTGCTTCAATATCACCGAAAACGACCCCTGCCTCATCTGTAGCAACACTGCTCGTGATCAGGAGATCATCTGTGTGGTGGAGGAGCCGCTGGATGTGCTGGCACTGGAGAAGACCGGCGCCTATAAGGGCCTGTACCATGTGCTGCATGGCGCGCTCTCGCCCGCCGAGGGCGTTTTCCGCAAGAATCTACGTATCGATGAGCTGGTAAAACGTGTGCAGACCATGAAGCTGAGCGAGGTAATCCTGGCCACGAATCCCAACCTTGAGGGGGAGTATACCGCGAGCTATATTAAGGATGAACTGGAACCCCTGCTGACGCCCCTCAATGTCAAGATCACCGGCCTGGCGCGCGGCCTCCCCATCGGCGGCGACCTGGAGTATGCCGATGAAGGCACGCTCAGCCGCGCTCTTGAGGGAAGGCGTGACCTGTAAGCAAGCGGAAGGATACGCCGCTACATGTCCTGCCGCAAAAGCACATCTTGACATGGGTATGAACTTATGGTACAGTCGTTCTACATTTGTGAAATAGACTGTGGAGGAGAGGGTCTATTTCCGTTTTCCATCCAGGCAAAAAGAATATCTAGTGTGTTGGAGCGGGAATTAAGAAGGACACGTCACGCGGCAAAGAGATAGACCCTGTTGTTCGTTGCCGCGAACAGGCGCGGAGCACCGGAGATTCCCTTTCTTTGCGAAAGCTGAAGAGTGTCACAAAAGGAGGAACGCGGGGGCGGTGAAGCGGGATGGCAACAACCCTGCCTGCATCCTACACCCTGGCGTATAAGGAATGAGTAAGAAAGACAAAACGATAAGTGTGAGTCCGGCTCCCGTATCTGCGGCTACGACCGAACGTGAGAAGGCTCGCGACCTCGCGGTTCAGCAGATTGAGCGCCGCTTTGGCAAGGGCTCGATTATGAAGTTGGGAGAAGCCGCAAAGGTGCATGTCGAATCCATTCCCACAGGCTCAATCGCGCTGGACCTTGCCCTGGGTGTGGGTGGCGTGCCTCGTGGACGTATCACCGAGATCTATGGCCCGGAGTCGTCGGGCAAAACCACTCTGTGTCAACATGTGATCGCCAATGTGCAGCGTGCCGGCGGCGTAGCGGCATTTATTGACGCCGAGCACGCGCTCGACCCGATCTACGCCAGTCACTGCGGGGTGGATGTCTCGAACCTGTGGATCGCGCAGCCCGATACTGGCGAGCAGGCGCTGGAGATTGTGGACCAACTGGTGCGTAGCCATGGCTTCGATGTGGTTATCGTTGACTCGGTGGCGGCTCTGACTCCACGCGCCGAGATTGAAGGCGAGATGGGCGACTCCCACGTCGGTTTGCAGGCCCGCTTAATGAGCCAGGCGATGCGTAAGCTCACCTCCATTATCAGTGGTTCTAATACGGCGGTGATCTTCACCAACCAGTTGCGTGAAAAAGTGGGCGTCATGTTCGGCAATCCTGAGACCACTTCTGGCGGTAAAGCCCTGAAGTTCTATGCCTCGGTGCGCCTGGATATTCGCCCGACCGACACCATTAAGCAGGGGCAGGACGTGGTTGGCCGCCGTACCCGCGTCAGGGTGGTCAAGAACAAGGTGGCCCCTCCCTTCAAAGTGGCAGAATTCGACATCATGTACAGCGAGGGTATTTCCCGTGAGGGTGGCCTGATCGATATGGGTCTTGAGATGGGTCTGGTCAAGAAGAGCGGCGCCTGGTTCAACGTTGGCGATATTCGCCTGGGCCAGGGTCGCGAGAATGCCAAGGATTTCCTGCGCCAGAACACCGATGTCGCCTCCGCCCTGGAGGAGCAGATCCGTGGCAATATGATCAGCTTCCGCACCGGCGAGGTAGAGGCAGAAGAGGAAGAGGAAGAGCTTGAGGAGGTCGCGCTGCCAGAAGAGGTATAGCGCTTCAGTTTCCGTTAGAAGGTAGGGGTGCCGTTTACAAGCCCGGTTGGCAGGCAGATGACATCTGCCTGCCAACC
>JBDTHH010000160.1:0-22416 GCA_039937055.1 Ktedonobacteraceae bacterium
TGCGCCGGCGGACGGCAGAGGGACGATATGAGGTAGGCGATAGCGAACTGGTAGTGAATATTCGTGTGCGCAATGCCGATGGGGATAAGGCCAGCGTGCGCTTGCTGTGCGAGGCACTGGTGGAGCGCTGTGCGGCAGAATTTCAGCGACGCACGCTGGGGCTGCGTCACCGGCCGGACCTGCGTGAGGATGCCATCGCCAATATGAATGAGCACCTGCTGCGCGAGGCCCTGGACCCGAAAGAGATATTTATCACGCAGAATTTTTATCACTACCTGCGCTGTCTCTGCGCCGATGAGTTCACGCGCATCCTGCGTCAGGAGGGCCTGCACTACCGGCGCGACAGCGAGGGGCGTCCATCGGGTCGCCCGCAGCATGTGCCGCGCACGCTGATGGAGCCGCTCTACACCGGTCCGACGGACGATGACGGCTCGCCGGGCGCGGATGTGGCGGACCAGGAAGACCAGTACGAACGCCTGCACGCCCTCGATGAGAGCCAGCGCATCCTGGCCTACCTGAGCGACCCCATGGATCGTATTATCATGGTCCTGCGCATTTTTGAGCGTATGAAGTGGGATGATATCGCGCAGGTCTGCAAGCGCACCGAGCGTACAGTGCGTCTGCGCTATGAGCGAGCCTGCAAATATTTACGCGAATGCGTAAATAACGAGCAGGCAGAATATATGCCTAACGCACAGACCTATTGACGGTCGAGGTAACAGAAAGGTGTGGAAGAACAATGAATACCAGCAAGTTGCAGCAAGTGAAGATAGCGTGGTTAGCCGCCGAGGAGCGAGGCGATAAGCAAGGGCAATTTGCGCTCCTGCGCGATCATCCCGATATACAATCGGCCCTGGTCGACTTTATCGCCGCCTATCGCGCGACCGATGTGACGCAACAGGATGTCGCGCTGGCACAAGATATTCCTCTGTTACCCCTGACTCAACGGGCCTGCCAGACAGCCTTCGGGCGCGTCTTCGGTAAGGAGCAGGTGGCGATCACCGTCACTGTGGCAGCCAGCACGCTGCGCGAATTGCGCGCGCTGCGCAGCCTCAGTCTGGTGCAGGCGGCGAAAGGTCTCCAGCTTGGTGTCGATGTGTGGAAGAAGTTTGAGGATGGAGCCATCGACCTGCTCAGCCTGAGCCAGCGCCAGCTTGAGCGCTTCGCCGGCTTCTTCCAGGTCAGTGCCGACCAGTTCGGGTCGCTGCTGGACAACAGTCAGCCCGCCCTTGTGCTCAATCGCCGCCAGACAGGTGAGGCCGCGCGTAGCGGTCAGCAGAGCGCGAAGAAACAGAGCTTCGATGAGGCTATCCAGAAGAGTGCTATGCCCGCAGACCAGAAACAGGTATGGCTAGAGCAATAAGGCAAGAGGTATATATGCGGGTGGGGAGAGAAAACGCGTTTTCTCTCCCCACCCGCATATATTTATGTTTAGCGTAAGACGGCCCCGAACTCTTTGTTCAGTGCGCTGACGATGCGCTCCTGGATCGCGTTGGCCTCGCTATCCTTGAGCGTGCGGTCCTGCGCCTGGTAGGTCAGCGAGTAGGTCAGGTTCTTCTTGTCGGCCGGGATGGGGTCGCCGGTGTACACGTCGAAGAGCAAGACCGAGCGCAGCAACTCGCCACCGTTGCGCGCAATCTCGTCTTTGATGGCTTCTGTAGGTACCTGCTGATCCACCACGATTGCCAGGTCGCGCGTGAGTTCCTGGTGACGTGAGATTGGCTCGTAGCTCAGCGCGTGTGGCACGGCCGTGTAGAGCATCTCCAGGTCAAGCTCGCACAGGTAGGCGCGGTGTGGCAGATCGTAGCGCTGCTGCACCAGCGGGTGAACCTCGCCAAGCACGCCGACCGGGCTGAAGGTCTCCTGGCTATCGCTTGCGAGGCGCGGCAGCTCCAGCAGGGCGCAGCGACCGGGATGGAATGTTGGGTGCTGCGTCGGCGTGAAGCGATAGCGCTTGATGTGCAGACGGTCCAGCAGCGCCTCAAGCACCCCTTTGAGATCGTAGAAATCCGCCGCGCGCGCCAGTTCCGGGGACCACGAGATCTCGGCCGGACCGCAGAGGGCGATGCCCACGCTGCGTCGTTCGTCAGGCAAGCTACCAGGCTCGCTGGAAGGCAGGTAGCGCCGTCCCACCTCGAAGAAGCGCAGGCCGGCCCGGTTGCGCTTGCTGTTCTCCTGCACCGTCTCCAGCAGGCCGCTCATCAGCGTGAGCCGCATAGCCTCCATGTCACTGCTCAGCGGGTTGCTCAGCGCGACCGCCGGGATGCTGCGCGCGTCGAATGGCACCAGGGCTGTATTGGCGCTGGAGGTAGGCTGAGCCGCCACTGCGGTATGTTCGTGCGCGGGCTTGTCAACGGCGCCCCTACCTCTCATTTCCCCGGATGCGCTCGTGCCGTTGGGCGCCTGCAACAGGTAGCGCGCCGAGGCCGCGTCGGCGTGCGCCAGCAGGTTGATCATGCGAGGGCGACTGGTCATGGCGTAGGTTACGATCTCGTTGAGGCCAGCGCCGATGAGGATCGTGCGCACCTCGTGTTCGCGCTCGAACCATGAATCGATCTGCGGCTCCGGCAGCGGGCCAACCGGGATGGTGCTGGGCAGCTTATCGTAGCCGATCATGCGCAGCACCTCCTCTACAAGGTCCGCCCCCTCGTGGATATCGGTGCGGTAGGTCGGCACCGTCACCTGAAGAGGTGGTTGCTGTACGCGCCCCTGTTCGTAGCGCGTGCCGCCGGCAGCGACCTCCACCGTGAAGTTGAGCGCGCTCAGGGCATCGATTATCTCATTCTGGGTGACCTTCATGCCTGTCAGCCACTCCACCTCGTCGATCGAGAAGGCGATGGTGCGCGGATGAACCGGTTGCGGGTAGATATCGACGATGCCCGGATTGACGGTGCCGCCGGCCAGCTCTGCCATCAACTGTGCCGCGCGGTTCGCCCCGGCGATGGCCAGTTCGGGGTCGAGGCCCTTCTCGAAGCGGCCCGACGACTCTGAGCGCAGCCCCAGAGCGACCGAGGTGCGCCGGACGCTGGCGGCTTTGAAGTTCGCCGCCTCCAGCAGCACACGCGTCGTCTGGTCATTGACCTCGCTGACCGCCGCGCCCATCACGCCGGCGATGGCGGTTGGCCCCTGGGGGTCGGTGATCAGTAGCATATCGTCTCTGAGCGTGCGCTTCACGTCGTCCAGCGTCGTGATCGCCTCGCCTGCGTGAGCGCGGCGTACGATGATATGTTGCTGGCGCACAAGATCGTAGTCGAAGCCATGCAGCGGCTGACCGAACTCCAGCATCACGTAGTTCGTGATATCCACGATATTGTTGATCGGGCGCATGCCCGCCGCCAGCAAGCGGCGCCCCATCCAGGAGGGCGAGGGGCCGATCTTGATGTTGCTGATCACGCGCGCGCTATAACGCGGGCAGAGGTCGGCATCCTCGACAGTGACCTGCACCAGTTCGGTCGCGGGTGGCCCCTGTTCCTGGAAGGCCGGCTGCGGGATGCGCACCTGCTGGCCCGTGAGCGCGGCCACCTCGCGCGCGATGCCTATCACCGACGAGAGGTCGCCCCGGTGCGCCTTGATGGCGAAATCCAGCACGACCTCGCCCAGCACGTCAACCAGCTTCAGGCCGAGGGGCGTCTGCGGGTCCAGAATGTAGATGCCTGAATGGTCGTTTCCCAGGCCCAGCTCGCGCGGGGAGCAGAGCATGCCCTGCGAGAGGTAGCCCATGGCGCGCTTCTCGCCGATCAGCAGATTGCCGACGGTGGCACCGACCATCGCCAGCGGTACCTTGTCGCCCTGGCGGATGTTGGGCGCTCCACAGATCACGCCCAGTTCCTCATGTCCCGTGGTCACTCGCGTGTAGCTCAGGTGGTCGGAGTCTGGCACCTTCTCCAGGTGGATAATCTGCGCAGTGACGATGCTCTCGCCCCAGGCGGCGCCCACATACTCGACCGCCTCGACCTCCAGCCCCGCCATCGTCAGGGTGTGCGCCAACTCCTCCGGCGACAGTGTGATATCAACATAATCTTTGAGCCAGCTTAATGGCACTCTCATAAGATATTCTCCTTAGAACTGGCGCAGGAAGCGCAGGTCGTTGCCGGTGAAGAGGCGTATCTCGCCGACGGCATACTTTAGCATCGCGATGCGCTCCACACCCATGCCGAAGGCGTAGCCCCGGTACTTCTGCGGATCGTAGCCCACCTCGCGCAGGACTCTGGGGTGGACCATGCCTGAGCCGAGCACCTCCAGCCAGCCGGAGTACTTACAGATGCGGCAGCCAGGGCCGTTGCAGAACGGGCAGTCGATATCGACCTCGGCGCTCGGCTCGGTGAAGGGGAAGTAGCTGCCCCGGAAGCGCACGCGGCGATTTTCGCCGAACATCTCGCGCGCGAAGCGTTCCAGGCAGCCCTTCAGGTCGGACATCGTGCATTGCTCATCGACCAGCAGCCCTTCGATCTGGTGGAACATGGCCTCGTGGGATGCGTCGATGTCCTCGTTGCGGAAGACCTTGCCCGGCACGACGGCGCGCACCGGCGGGCGCGTCTGCTTCATGAGGCGAATCTGCATCGGCGAGGTCTGCGTGCGCAGCAGGATCTCGCCGGGCGATACCCACAACGTATCCTGCATGTCGCGCGCGGGATGGTCGGCCGGGATATTCAGCGCCTGGAAGTTGTAATAGTCGGTCTCCACCTCCGGCCCCTGCACGATGTGGAAGCCCATCTTCGCGAAGATCTGGGTCACCTCCCAGGTGATGCGTGAGAGGGGATGCATGTGTCCAACGGGCAGTTCGCGGCCCGGCAGTGTGACATCGATGCGCTCGCTCTCAAGGGCTTGCAGCAGTTCCTGCCTGCGTAGCGCCTCGCGCCGGGCCACCAGGCGCCGCTCCAGTTCGGCCTTGACAGTATTAATCTTCTGGCCAACGACCGGGCGCTCCTCTTTGGTGAGCCGGGGCATGACGGCTGATAGGTTCTTGAGTTCGCCGCGATTGCGTCCCAGGTAGCGCGTATCCCACTCGTCGAGTCCGGCCGATGTCGTAATCGGCTCCAGCTCCTCAATGGCGCGTGCTAGCAGCGCATCAAGCTGCCCAAGTAGAGTATCAAGTTGTCCAATCATATGTACCTCAATAAATCCAACCTGTGGTCTTTTGTAGCAGACAAACATTGCTAGGAATCAAAAAACCGGCGCACATTCGTCAACAGGACGAAGTTGCCGGTCAGCGCTCTCCGTGGTACCACCCATCTTGAATCGAGCCAGGGCTACTGCGTACATATAGCAAGCAGCAGGCGAGCCTCAATTCCACTTGGTTTGCCCGCTAACGGAGGCAATCCGGGGCTGTCTACCTGCGCGCTAGCGCGACCTCAACAGCCAGCTCTAGGGTGAACTTCCGCGAGCAGTTCCGCGAAGGGGCTTGCAGCCGGTGGCCCTTTCTCTCTGTCTGCTTCCCTGGTGCCCGCGTACTCTCCCTATCGTCGCTTTTACAGCATGTTACATTAGTATATAGTATGCCAGATTCTAAGGGGAAAGTCTAGAGGGGAATTTGCGAAAAAAATCTTCTCTTGCTACTTCCGTCCTATCGTTTGTATAATTACTATGAAAAAGTTAGCTTCTTGACTGCCTCACACAGCAGAGATAGAGAGAAAGGTAGCAAACACAGTATGCGTGTAGGATTACAAGTTCCCAGTTTCACCTGGCCCAATGGGCAGAGTGAGCTTGGCGATACCTTCGCATTGATCGCCGAGCGGGCCGAGCGGGCTGGGTTTTACAGCATGTGGGTGATGGATCACTTCTTCCAGATCAGGATGGTGGGTCCGGCGGAGCATGAGATGCTGGAAGGCTGGAGCGCGCTGGCCTTCGCGGCCGGTCACACGAATCGCATCAAGCTGGGCACGATGGTGACCGGCGTCACGTATCGCTATCCCGCCCTTCTGGTGAAGACGGCCACAACGCTGGATGTGCTCTCGCATGGCCGGGCCTATTTTGGGATTGGCGCGGCCTGGAACGAAGAGGAACACAAGGGGCTGGGCGTCCCCTTCCCGCCGATAGCGGAGCGTTTCGAGCGCCTGGAGGAGACCCTGCAGATCGCGCACCAGATGTGGTCCGGCGACGATAAAGCCTTCGCGGGAAAGCACTATCAGCTTGAGCGCCCGCTGAACTCGCCGCAGTCCGTGCAGAAGCCCCACCCGCCGATCCTCATTGGTGGCGGTGGTGAGCGCAAGACGCTGCGGCTGGTCGCGCAGTATGCCGATGCCTGTAACCTCTTCGCGCGCCTGGGTGACGGCGAACTCCAGCGCAAACTAGATATCTTGCGCGGCCACTGCGAGACGCTGGGTCGTCCCTACGATCAGATCGAGAAGACCGCGCTCGATTTCGTCCATCTGACGCGCGATGGGCGCGATGGCTCGTACACTCCGGCGGCGCTCATTGAACATTTCAGCGCGTTAGCGAAGATGGGCATCGACCAGGCCATCTTCAGCATGCCCAACGTGCAAGATGCGGAGCCGTTCGACCTGCTGGCAACTGAGGTGATCCCCGAAGTCAGCAAGTTGCAGGTAGCCGGCCGCTAACCGGCGCGTGCTGTAGGGCGTGGCTTGTCTCGCCGTCCTGGAACCAGAGGGGCGGCGAGACAAGCCACGCCCTACAGAATCTCCTCATAGGAAAGCAGAGTGTATGACGAAGCGTACAGTTTTGACGGAGGTGGAGGTTGTCTTTGTGGGGGAGCAGCGTGTGGCGCGGCTGGCCACGGCCGACGAAGAGGGTCATCCGCATGTTGTGCCCGTCTGCTATGCCTTTGATGGCGCGCGCTTCTACACGCCGTTGGATAAGAAGCCCAAGCGCGTCGCCACGAGCCAGTTACGCCGCGTGCGCAACATTACAGCGCGTCACGAGGCTTCGCTGCTCATCGACCGCTACGATGATGACTGGTCGCGTCTTGGTTATGTGCTGGTGCATGGCCGCGCTGAACTGCTCCCGCCCGAAGACGCCGGACATGCTGACTCGTTGGTCCTGCTGCGCCAGCGCTACCAGCAGTATCGCTCGATGGCCCTTGAGACGCTCCCTGTGATTGTGATCACCCCCGACCAGGTGACCTCCTGGTTTTACGTGCCTCTGGCAGACAATTGAGGCAGGCTGAACAGGATGTCAGCTACTCCCCAGCCTCAAAGCAAAGCATGGATGTAACACTTCCTCTTTTTTGAGCGACTCAGTAAATGAGAGTTGCAATGTGTAACAGCTCTCAAGATGAAACCATGAATCGGCATAGGGATCACAATGCAATTTGTAAAAAAGCATCCTGCTGAGTCTCATTGTTCGCTCGTCGCACACCTCTGGCAGGTAGCTATCACGTCGCGCAGCGGGTACCCGGTGAGCTTTCTGCAAGTTGTTGATGGTGTATTGTACGCTATCATCAATGATGACAACGAGCAGAGCGGCGACACGCGCTCCTACCTGGCTGCCTTTAACATCAGCACAGGCGCTCAGATCTGGAAGACAGCTTCTTTCGCGGGTGATGGCCTCTCCAGTTTTACTGTAGCCAATCATGTGATGTACTTTGGCTTGCTGCATACTGCGGCTGAGAAGTCCTTTACGGGCGAAGTCTTTGCCTATGATCTGCAGAGCCATAAGCAGCTCTGGAGTCAGCATGTCAACGGAGGCATACAGCAGGCGCTGGTAGTCACTAATGGCATGGTCTATGTCGCAGGGGATGGCGGCAACACGTTCCCAGCGGAGGCGGTGGCGCTGAATGCGACAACTGGTGCAATCACATGGCAGAAGCACCTGGATAGCCCCATGACCGATGGTTTCTGTGTCAGCAATGGCGTGGTCTATGTTGGGAATTACAAAACTGCCACAGAAGATAAGACTGTGGATGGGATGTATGCCCTGAACACAGCTACTGGGAAGCAGGTGTGGAAGGATACGGCTGGCGGCTCCCCCCAGTTTATCATCCCAACTACTGATCCCGGCATAAAGTGCTAAATCTCTGTCGTTAGTGCTGCTGGCTAGAAAGGCCCAGCGAAAGAAAAAGGTTTAGAAACTCATGCCGAGATCAGTAAGTAGCCCGCGCTCTTCATTCGCAACTCTTATGAGCAACCTGGCGGCCTCCAATGGAAGGGGCTGCCAGGTTTGGGGCAAGGCGAATAAACATGAAAGGGATGCTATAAAACTTGACAAACGCACGTCCATTCTGCTATACTGCCTGTGTTCTAGATCGGGGCGTAGCGCAGCCCGGTAGCGCACCACAATGGGGTGGGCGACTGGATGAGGTATTCCCCTCGCAGTCTGACAAATCAGATATCACTGATGTCAAAGTGATTAAGGCACCTGCCTTACCGGAAATCGAAAGATCAAAGGGACAATAGCATGGCAGGAAAGTCGGGATAGCTTAAGCACCTAAACTATGCCCGGCAAGCCAAGTTGCATATGGTTAAAGCTAAACTGCCTGAACTCTAGCTGAGTGGTCATGAGTGGGACCCTGGCCCTGATGGTGATATTAGGCCAGCCCGGTTGTATGCAGTAAACAACCCCAATGCTGCATAAGACATCCAACTGGGACGACTCCCAATGAGGGAGTGAACAGCGAACGGAGGACCTAAGTGCGACGCGAGCGAGAGGTGTATAACCCAGTGATCGTCTAAAGGCCGCGAGGCCCATGACGACAGAACGGCCATAGTACCTAGCATGCTACCGCTACAAAGTAGTGATGCGAATGCCTGGGGTAATGCCCAGGATACGGGGAAGGGCCGAAAGAAGGTATTCCACCAACCGTCCTAGCTGCTATGGATGTAGCAAAAGGCAAACGACGGAGAAGTGGCTAGTCCATCTTAGTCAGTAAGGGAGGTACGGATCAGCAACAACTGAATATGGGCATTAGTGAGTAGGTGACTAAAGCCTGCGAACGAACAAGAGAATATGGAGAAGCCACATGCAACTAGTGAAAGTGGCGGGAAGCCTGAAGGCTATTGAGAGACTTGAGGTTATCCGCCAGTTAAACGCTAGAAGCGGGTGGATTAACCGAAATCTCTACAAACTGATGCTTAGCCCGGACCTGTACGTGCTAGCTTACGAGCGGATCAAGTCCGAACCAGGGAATATGACCCCAGGAACGGACAACGAAACCATAGACGGGTTCTCAATGGACGAAATTAACCAATTAGTCCAGGAGATGCGAACGGAGAAATACCAATGCAAGCCCGTCAGAAGAACCTACATCCCTAAAAGCAATGGGAAGATGAGGAAACTCGGAATACCAAGCATAAGGGATAAGGTAGTCCAAGAAGTACTAAGACTTATCCTGGAAGCTGTATACGACAGCCCACACGGAAGCCACTTCAAAGACACAATTCATGGGTTTCGTAGAGGAAAATCCTGCCATAGCGCACTAAGGGAAATCCAAAGACGGTGGACAGGCGTCACTTGGTTCGTAGAGGGAGATATTCAGAACTGCTTTGATGACATCGACCATGAAATACTGGTTGATATCATCAGAGAAAAGATCGAGGATGAACGGCTTATAAACCTCATCCGCAAAATCTTAAAAGCTGGATACCAAGACCTGGACGAAGTAAGGAAAGATAGCGTAGCTGGAACGCCACAAGGCGGGATAGTATCGCCAATTCTGGCAAACATCTACTTGCACAAGCTAGACGAATATGTAGAGCAAATGCAGGCGGAGCTAGAAAAGGGCGAGAGGCGGAAGCACAATTTAGAGTACAAGAGGCTCCAGGATAGGAGACTCTACCTTGCGAAACGGGGAAAAACTCAGAGCAGGGAGTACAAAGAGTTGGGTGTACGCATGAAGAAGCTACCGTCAATGGACACCAAAGACCCGGATTTTATCAGGGTGAAGTACATCCGGTACGCCGATGACTGGATAATAGGGATAACCGGACCTTACCAATTAGCAGAGGACGTAAAGCAAAAAGTTAGGAACTACCTAAGTACCAAACTCAAGCTAACCCTCAGTGAAAAGAAGACGGTGATAACTAACTCCAGAACCCAGGAGGCGAAATTCCTGGGTTATAGAATTCGGCTAGGGCGAACCAACAAGGAGCAGAAGCAGACGATCACGACTAACGGCTCTGGAAAAACCTTCAAGCGAAGGTCAACTGGAAGCGAGATCGTCCTAAAAGCCCCGATGGAGGAGATAATTCAAAAACTCCACACCAAAGGGTTCTGCACCAAAGAAGGTAAACCCACCCACCGGGCAGCCTGGCAACTGTTGGACGCAGACCAAATAGTAGGGCTGTATTCCTCAATCAACCGAGGGATACAACAATACTACAGGCCGGTAGACAATTGGGCCAGGGTGCAAAAAGTACAATATATCCTGAAGTTTTCTCTAGCGAAGACCTTAGCAGGGAAGCGTAAAAGCAAGATCGCCAAGGTAATAAGCGGAGGGGACATCAAAATTCGGACAATGCGTAAGGGCAAGGTAAAGGAGATCGCATTCTATCAGAACCACGATTGGACATCTAAGCGGGATGGCTTTACGGCTGCCGCAGAGGTGGACATAGTGCAGATGAACATAAGGATGCGAACCCGGTCCAAACTAGGGCTACCATGCTGCATATGCGGAGACAGTGAACGGGTAGAAATGCACCATGTAAGACATATACGGAAGATGACAGACAAACGAGCAAAGGGCTTTACCAGAGTCATGAGCGCGTTAAACAGAAAGCAAATTCCGGTGTGTCAAAAGTGCCACAGGCTGATCCACGCTGGACAGTACGATGGGATAGGCTTAAAAGACTTGGCCTATGACCCAAGGAGAACCGCTCTAGAGTGGCAATCCTAAGTCAAGGGAGCTGTGAAAAATCGCGGGAACCAAATTTGAACCAGAACAACCTAGAGAAGTACAGGCAATGGTACGAGGTGACCCAGACAGATAGGGAAACTGAAACCGAGCGACTAGAACAACTACTTGACGACGTAGAAACGGAACTGGAAGAGTGGGAAGACTCACTCGAACAGAAACGCGAACGGTACGGCAATACGGAGTTCTGGGACACACCGGGAGAGGTACCCAATCCACACCAACTGGAAACCAGACGGTATTACCAGGGATTGTGGAGATGGAAATGGGACATCGAACGCCGGATCCGCGACCTCATTCGAGGGGAGCGGGACGACCTGGAATGGCTAGGTAAGCTCGAAGTACGCAAACGAGCGAGAACGCGAGCAACGGAACACCTGACAAGGCGCTCCAACTATAGTCCAAAAGTGGAACCAAGCGAGGAAATGCGACAAAGCGAAACACGGGTGAAGCCGGGAAGTAGCAAAAATCGCCAACACAAGAAAACAAGTCATAAAGCTAAAACTGACGTATAGGGAAGAAATCTAGCGAAGCGAATACCTGGACAACCGAATACAGCCGCCGAAAGGCGTCACTGGTTAGAGAGTCTGAAGAACTCCCTTGCAAGCCAAGGTAGAGATCAAGAGTAAGAAACTCCCACGACGCAACTAGGCGGAGTGGGTATTCTTGTCTTACTCTTGGTGGTTAAGGTGGACTAGGGCGAAGGTCGAATACCTTTGGAGAGCCGGATGCCATGAAAGTGGCCCGTCCGGTTCGGTGGAGGCTTGTCGGAAAAGTACAATTGACCGAGGTAACTCGGTAATAGGGCCTAACGGCTCCATTTGCAACTCGCTGGCATTCCATCCAATTGTGGTGGTCGGAGGTTCAAATCCTCTCGCCCCGACTCATGAAAAGGCGGGAAGCGCGTTTACAAACGCGCTTCCCGCCTTATTTTAATGCCACCAACTAGAGAACCCTATCACCCACATCCCACAAGTGGGTGCAAAACAGGGAGCAAAACTGTATCAGCCCGATTTCTTGCTTTTCCTATTCCTCAATTTCTTACTCTCTCTCTACTCTCATCCTGAAACACACCATTCCACATTTTCCCTCCTATTTGACGCCTAAGATTTTTTTCACTAGTCTGTCGAGATCTCTGTAGTCAGTATCGATGACTACTCCTCTATGTGTAATTTGTTTGCTAAGTGCAACCATCTCCAAATGATTTGGGTCATTTATATCCAGTTTGGGGATCGACAAGTATTCTACTACACTCACTCCAAGGCTAAGCTGAGAGGCATACGCACTAATCGCATTCCCGACCAGCGGAGCATTCAAGATGCCAGTTAAGTACGCAGCCTCTTCCTCTGTCTCTACTGGAGCAAAGTAGAGTTTGTGGTCAGGAACAACAATTTTCGACCCCAAAAGGGGATCATCGAACAATCCAATATACGCGGCAACAAAGTGATTACCTGACATCTCTTTCCACAGTACTTTGTATGGAGAGAATGTATAAGCTCCTGTGCTCCAAAGAGACCAATAGGGCTTGTTGCGCTGGAACCTTTTTAGGCTTGAACGGCCTTCTAAATGCTCCTTGAACTGAAACAAAAAATTCCATGTTCGTGGGTATGTAGTAGGCAGATCGGGATCTCCATGCATTCCTCTTTGAGGAAGCAGTATTCGAAGATCCTGCACCGGTTTTGCGCAGAATGCCGAAACGCCTTTTCCTCGTAAAAGCGGGAAAATATGGTCTATTTCCACAATTTGCGAGATAGTAGGTATTTCTGGCTTACGCCCAAGGGCTGGAAGATTCTGAATTCTACATGTCCTACCGTCAGGGCTAATATTCTGCACCTTAACCCAGAAGACGCCATTCATATCTGTTGTTACGCCCTTTCTTCCTGCATAATATCGCTCTTTGGGTGTAAAAATGTGGTTCCATACCTCATGTTCTTCGCTTGATCCTTTAAGCCATGGTCCACCGATCTTTCCGGGCATAGGACTGGCTAGAAGATCCTTTGATCTAGCTCTACTACGAAATTCCTCCGCCGTGGAGAAGCGTCTAGAGCCATTTGGCTCCCAGTAGCGGTATACAACTGGGTACGATGTTACCTGGTTTTTCGTAACCATTAAGAATGTAGGGTGGTTGTTTGCATCATCAAATGGCTTGATGTCCTTGAAATCCTCAACCAGGTCAACCCTAAACGGTGTAGCCTTTTTATCGAGCGCGAAACGACGAAAACCAGCGCTTGACTCTGTATCGAAAACGGCACCTGTTATAAAGAAACCCAATTTGCCATTATCAGCAAGCCATTTGTCTATTACCTCGTATGTGATAACTGTGGAAATATCTGACTCAATGCCCCCTACCCAACGATCTTCACTAAATACCCCCAACTCCATGCAACGGGGCTTAATAAACGCTGCATAATCGGGAGGAAGGTGGCTCCATTTTACCCACGGTGGATTGCCACATATAACTTGCACAGGGGGAATGGCTCCAGCTGCAAATCTATCCGCGAGTATCGAACACCAGATGCCATCCCAATGCTGCTTATGCAACTCAACAAGTGTTCCTATTGTTTTTTTTAAACTATCCTGTTCCTCTGAACTTAAAGAACTTAAATTGAAAAATCCCTGTATAGCGTCAAAAACCTTATCTGCCTCGCTGTTTGCATTTACCATATTCCGAAGGTTGGCAAAAATTTCAAAAAAGTTGCTGTGGTCGATAAGACGAGCTGGCACTTCGAAAGTTTTTACACCACATTCCGTTTGAAGGTCATGACGATAAACACCATTTTCGCTACTCGTTGGATTAATAGCATCTGCCAGAAATACAGGAAGTCGTATAGGATTGTAGGGATCTAAGAAGCCAGCAAGGTAGACAACGAGAGACCCTTTCGCAGTCAACACCGCAAGAGGATTAAGGTCTAAACCATACAAACCCTGCAACAACTCCTTAGCTCCAGGCTTTGTATCCTTATCCCATGCAGTAAGCCGCCGCCGCAGACCCTCAAGCAAGAACGTACCGGAACCACAGGTAGGATCCATGAGTTCATTTTCAACTTGCCACTCCAGAGTATCTAATGCGTGTGCAGCAAGCCAATCCGGGGTATAGTATTCACCTAGAGCATGCCTGAGTGCTCCTGGAACAAAGGCTTGATATATCCCCTTAAAGAGGTCTCGCGTTGAGTCTGGAGATTTCTTAGATATATTAAAATCAATTACTTTTAATTGCTGTACTAGGTTATCTACTTCAAGGCTAAGAGTGCTCCAGTGGACATCATCGACATACCACGAGAAAAAATCACCCCACAACATATTGGATATACCTGCCGCTTCAAATAGTTTCCCTGTCTCCAACGCCAGTATGCGTACTTTAATAGGAACAATGGTATTGCCAATATCTTGCGAGCTATCAGCAAGAGAAAGAGCAGCGACCAACTTAGCAATTAAGGCAATGTAGGTATTCAACGCAAAAAGGTAAGCAGGCGTATCTTCTGTGTATGGACGCTGATGTCCACGCTCCTGTTCACCCAGCAGCGCTTTGAGTTTATCTGACTGGACACCAACCACCTGCCCAAATAGACGCTTCCATTCTGTAAAGAGCAACGATGTTTTGTTTGTGTGGCCTGAAGATGCCCTAATCGCATCGAAAAATAGAGGGATCAGTTTGCTTCCAAAGGGCGAACCTGGGCCAACAAGGTCCGCAAGAAGTTTCGGACTTACGAGAGATGCGCCATTTTTCTCAAGGTATGCAAGCAGACGTTTTGCCGCAGAGATGTCAAAAGGTGTAAGAGTTTCCCATACAGGCTTATCTTCTGCGTATTTGCCAAAGTTTATGTGACTTCCATCCCAGGCTACTAACACATAATCAGTTAACGGACGCCCCTCTACCGGCGAAAGAAGGAGCGCATATTCTTCAGCTTGCTTCCTTGCATGTCGCAGTTCGGCTCCCACAATTCCCCTAAAGCTCTTAGGAGGCTCATACTCCACTATAATTGCGCCATGAACTACATCTATGAATTTTTGGGAGACGCGAATTTCCCATTGAAAAGGAGTCCACGGAATTCCAAGGTTTTTGCAGCAATCTTCCAGCGTGTTTTCTAACCCATGTCTCAAATTTGCCTCGTTAGCAACGCTGTTCGTTATCTCTATCACCTTTGTTGCTAGCTCTTGTGCCTGTTTGATATAGTCTTCTTCGGTAGCTGTAGCAATATGCGTGGTAGCAGATTTCTTTAAACTCATAAATACCCTCTACTATTCTACTATTCAAAAATAAAAATTAGGGGACCCGCCCGTACTCTAGTCTTCAGTATACTCATGTCACTGTTAATGGGCAATAGTTCTTCGTTTGGTGTCTTTGAGAATGTTTTTTCCGAATAGGCGGCGGAAGGAAGAATGAATCAGCTCACTCTTCCAAGCCATAAGCAACTGAAGGTCCACAGAACAAAGCTACTACAGTATAACCACTCGGGTGGGATCTTCCGACTCTCCCATTGTTCATAGGCCTCACCGCAAATGACAAGCCGTTGTGTTTATAGACAACACATTTTACAAATGGACTGTTATATGCTAAGATATTATTAACCTTAAGGGTTAAAATTATGTTGAGGGGCTTGGCCAGGTGGATATTCTCTTTCAGGATCAGAAGCTGGCAAAGATGTGTAACAATGAGTCTCTACTAATAAGAAAATACGGACCAGTATGGGCCAGATTAATTAGAAGGCGTCTTGACGAATTTAGAGCAGCGGAAAATCTCGAAGTATTGCGTTTTTTACCACAACTGAGATGTCATGAATTGAAAGGGAATAGAAAAGGAACAATGGCTGTGGACCTGAATCATCCCTATCGGCTCATCTTTGGGCCAGCCAATGACCCAATACCAAGAAAGCCTGACAGTGGTCTCGATTGGAAAAGAGTCACAGCAATTAGTATCCTTAGCGTGGAGGATTATCATGATTAGTAGTCCGCAAAATGAATATTACCCCGATTCTGTCTCTGCTCCTGGAGAAACTCTTTCAGAAACGTTGAGTTCTTTAGGGATGTCTCAAACAGAACTTGCTCGGCGCATGGGTCGTCCAGTTAAAACAATTAACGAGATAATACAGGGTAAAGCGGCTATTACGGCTGAAACAGCTTTACAACTAGAGCAAGTTTTGCGTATCCCAGCATCATTCTGGCTAAAGCGAGAGCAACAGTATCAAGAATCCCTGGCTCGTCTAGCTGAAAGGCAACGCTTCACTTTCTGGACTGAATGGCTAAAAACGTTCCCGGTTCGAGAAATGATACGCCGAGGCTGGCTTCCATCGTGCAATGATAAAACCCAGCAAGTTTTTGAAGTCTTGAAATTTTTTGGCGTAGCCTCGCCAGAAGCCTGGGAAGAAGTTTGGGAGCGTCAAGTTATTAAATATCGGAAATCTACTACTATTGGTAATTTAGGAGCGGTAACAACCTGGCTACGTCAAGGTGAAATACAAGCACAAGAGGTTGAAACCAAACCCTATAGTGCAGATGCATTCCGGAATGCCTTAAATTACATTCGTCCTCTAACGGTCAAACCAGTTAAAATTTTTCAGGAAGAGTTGGTGCGTTTATGTGCAGAAGCTGGCGTTGCGGTAGTTTTTGTACCGGAATTACCAGGAACTGGTATTTGTGGTGCTACACGGTGGCTTATGCCCACAAAGGCCCTGGTACAACTTAGTCTGCATTATAAAACCGACGACCAGCTCTGGTTTACGTTCTTCCATGAGGCAGGCCACATCTTACTTCATGGAAAACGGCAGGTTTTTTTAGATTCAGAAATAGATCCCCAAAGTGGTGAAGAAGCCGAAAATCAAGCAAATATAAGCTTAACAGGTAAATTGTCCGATTTTTAAGATAATGCTCATCTACCTTAATAGCATGGTATATAATCAGCCAGAGGAAAACCCCAAAAAAGAAGGCCAGCCCGGCTGACCTTCTTCGTGATCTGAACGCTTCATGCTACCTGCTGGTAGAATTTAGTAGCGTTCGCTCCGATCGCTCGTGTTTGAGTACCGATCTCTTCCCTGGAAGTTTCGGTTGCCTGCCGCCTGGCGCTCGCGCGCCTCGCTGACTGTCAGCGTCCGATTTCCAAGAAGGGTGCCGTTCAGGCGCTCAATGGCGTATTGTGCGTCCTGGTTGGTACTCATTTCGACAAAGCCAAAACCTTTGCTGCGCCCGGTCTCACGATCCGTGATGACTGTGGCCTCAGCGACCTGTCCTACCTGTGTAAAAAGGTCGATAAGATCCTGCTCGGTCGTCTGATAGGGGAGACCCCCTACATATAGTCTCATGTGTATCTACTCCTGTGTGAACATCTCTCTATCCATTGCGCTCGGAGAAACCATTTCCCACAGTAGCGATCCAATTTCTTTGTGATGTCTCATACATATATACAAACACGCCTGATAGGTAAAGTATTCCCACAATTTCACATAGCAGGTAACTTCAGAGAAACTCGCTCTCGTTCTCCGCTTCATGAGGCGCTCAGGTGTGTCTGCGATCACTTCTTGCGAGCCGTGATCAGCGTCGCGCCCGGCGTCAGCAGGCGATGGCGGCGCACCTGGCGCAGGCCTGCGTCCCCCAGCCAGCCTTTCACTGTTGGGAAGGGGTAGCAGGTGCCGCCGACCGTAGTCATGGTCAGGGCCATGAATTGGACGAGCAGGGAGGCCAGGCGTGAGCCGTGCGTCTGATCGGTCACCTGGTCGAGGAAGACGAGGAGGCCGCCCGGCTTGAGGGTCTGCGCGACCTTCTCCAGCAGTGCGGCGTTGATCTCAGGTGGCAGCAGGTGGGCGATGTGAAAATAGAGGGCCACATCGAATGAGCCTGGCAGGTCGGCGGCGAAATCATCGGCTACGATGTTCGCGCAGATGAAGCTCAGACGATCCTCCATGCCCGTTTGCTTCGCCGTGCGCTCACCGGCTTCTATGCCTGGCTGGATATCGATGATCGTTGCGTGCAGGCCGCGATGCTTGCGGCAGAACAGCACGCTGTAGGCGGCGTGCGAGCCGCCTACATCGAGGAGCCGGGTGGTGGCCTTTGGGAGGCGTACCCGTGTGACGACCTCGCCTCCCAGCGTCATGGCCAGGGCCGCCAACCCCGCGTAGTGCCGGGCCAGGGCCGCCTGTACCTCCGGCTGCGTGGCATCATCTTCGTAGGGCATACGCATCACCTGGCGGTTCTCGCGCACGATCTCCGGCAGGTGATCCCAGATAGCCACGATATCGGGGCTGTGGACGATGTACGGCGCGACATTCAGGCGCGAGGCGCTCGTCAGCCAGCGCCGGGCCATAGGGCTGTTGTGATAGCGCCCATGGCGATAACGCAGGTAGCGTGCCGAGACAAGGATCTGTAGCAGCAACTGTAAGCCCTGGGGATGGCTCCGCAAGCGCTCGGCCAGCGCGTCCAATGTCAGCGGCCGCTCGCTCAGCGCATCGAAGACGCCCAGTTCGCAGGCGTAGACCAGCACTTTGGCGATACCGGGTGCCAGCGGTGTATCAAACAGCGGGACCGGCAAGAGGTTGAGGCGCGCCAGCAGACTTTCGGGCAACGTCAGGTGTAGCGGCATTAAGCTATAGCTCCTAGTAACCAGCCCCCAGCCAGTACAATGCACGCAACCGTCACCAGGTAAAAGAATGTTTTGCGTGCCTGTCCAGGCCGGTGCGCACGAAAAAAGCAGACCAACACTGTTCCCACCAGGCAGGTAAAGGCCATAGCGACCCCCACGATCCATGGCCTGGCTGGAACGAGACCTGTTATAGTTAATACGCCGATAAGCAGGGCCGCGAGTACAAGCAGAAGTGGGCAGGCAAACAATGTGCGTCGTATTCCAAGGACCACTGCCAGCGTACGCGCGCCGTGAGCGGCGTCTTCCTCAATGTCCGGCAGCGAATTCGCCAGGTTCAGCGCCACACCGAGCAGCGCGCCCACCGGTACTAGCCAGGCGAGCAGCGGCAGTGTGCGGCCAACGCCAGTGAAGGCGTACAGGGGAATGAGTGGCATGGCCAGCGCGAAAACGATGCCACTCAGGGGGGTTGATTTCAAGCCCAGGTTATAGGCCTGTCCAAGCACGAGATAGGCCAGCGAGATCAGCAGCGCCGGCATATTCAGCGGCATCAGTAGCAGGAGCATCATGACAATCATCAGCAGGCCCGTCATTAGTGCCTCGGTAGGACGAATCAGCCCGCGTGGAATAGGTTTCTGCGGCTTGCTGATGGCATCCAGGTTGCGATCGCAGTAGTCGTTAAGCATAGCGATAGAGAGCTGCATGGCGGCATGCGCCGCGATCACCAGCGCGACCACATCCCACCTGAAGCGTGTCCAGGCGGCCAGTAGCGCGAAGACCGTCACAGCGATCACATGGAACACGACAGGAAGCGGGTGACTGATGAGGAAGACGCCGAGGACTATCTCGGCGGGACGGCGCTTTCTGACGATCTGCATGTCCTGAATCCTCATCCTCTCCCAAACAGGCTACCTCTGGTCCGTAGCGCGTGGCTTGCCGCGCCGTTCGGTCACTCCCAGGACGGCGAGGCAAGCCACGCGCTACGGGATCGTGAGTGCAAGAAGCATATCAACGAACAGGAATACGCTGCATCACAGCCTTGAACCACTCTGTGCGTATCTCATTTCCGGCGAGCAGCAAAGTAATGCAGACTCCCAGGAGCGTCCCGATGATCCAGAAGGCCAGCGTCAGGGCTGTCGGATCCATAGTGGTAAGCCTATGCAGGGTAGTTGCGAAGAACAGCGAGAGGCCATCGTGTCCGCCGGTGTCCAGGAGCACGCTTCGTACTGATGGTTGTTGCAGGAGTACACCCAGGGTGGCAATAGTCGCCAGCACCACAACGGCGATCAGCTCCCATAGCGATGGACGCAGCGGCGAGAATACAGTTTCGCGCCGGGACTGTGGGGTCAGCGCGACCTTGCGCATAATATGGGCTGTGAGCGTATCAGGTTCGGCAACGAGTTGAAGCGTGCGCATATTGCGGATCACATCTTCCAGGAAGAAAAGTTCTTCCCGGCAGGTGGAACAGCGGGAGATATGTGCTTCAAGCTCGCGTGTTTGCGCCAGCGTGAGCTGAACATCTATGTACAACTGTAGACGGTGGCCGGCTTCTCTACAGTCCATTGGTCGCCTCTCGTTCTTGTGCTTCCTTACGATCAAATGCTAGTAGACGTTCCTTGAGCAGGTTGCGCGCTCGGAACAAATGGGTCTTAATGGTTCCAACAGGCATAGTAAGAATTTCGGCCATTTCCTCGTAGGACATCTCCTGGAGATGGCGAAGAATCAGCACAATGCGATACTTCGCAGGCAGGGTTGCCAGGTGTTCATGGAGCAGAGCTTTGCGATCGCGTATCTCCAACGCGGAGTCCGTTTGTTTCTCGCGGTCGTTATTCTCCAGAGCCTGCTCAGCCTGTATTGCTGTCTGCAAGGCTCTGTCGCGTTTGCGCTGTTCAATCTGCCGCAGGCTGCAATTATAGGCGATGCGGTAGAGCCAGGTCGGGAAGCGGGCCTCTCCACGAAAAGCAGGCAATCCCTGCCATGCTGCTAAGAAGGCCTCCTGAGTGATTTCGCTCGCCTCGTCGTAATCCTGAAGCATGCGATACACCACGTTAAAAACGCGTCGCTGGTGGCGTTGGACCAGCAGGGCAAAAGCATCCTGATCCCCATGCTGGCTGGCAGCAACGAGCTGTGCGTCGTCCTGCTCGGCGCAAGAGGAGGGGGTGCCTGCTAGAGGGATCTCCAGGCTGTGTGACGATTGCAAAAAATCTTCACTCATGACTTTCTAGCCTAACTTAGAGAAGATACGAGCAGGAAAAGTTTCACAAATTTTGTGAACCCCTATCCCTGTGGGCACTATCTATTATATCATACAATGCAGGGAACGATGGCGAGGTTTTGACAATGTCTTCAAGCACACTAGCTGCTCTGCTCGGTTGGTTGATAGCGCTGGCGATCTTTTTCGGCTTTATCGTGCTCCTGCGTTATATTGAGCATCGTGAGCGCATGGCGATGATCTCACATGGACTGGACCTTGATAGTTTGCAGCGCCGGCGCAAGAGCCGGAGAGTGCTGCGCGCCGGCCTCATCATCACTATGGTGGGACTGGCCCTGACTTTCGGGCTATATCCGCTTGGCTTCATGCTCCCGTCCAGTTTCACCTCGGCTCCACTGCATATCGGCCCCTGGCTCCTGCCTGGCCTGATCCCCCTGGGCGTTGGCCTGGCACTCATCATCAGCTATTACCTGGAACAGGAAGGGCAACCGCTTGATCCTGATGCAAAGAAGAGCGCGCCAGCGGCTGAAGAGCAAGCTAAGAAGGACCATTTGCCACAGGAGTGAAACGCTGACGCGATCAATCGCGTCTCCACGTAAAAATGGGATGTTTGGGATATTTATAAAATCTGTCGCAAAACCCCTTGACAGCGCCTTCAAGCAGTGGTATCATCACCCTTGCGCTCGACGAGAAACCGGAAGGCGCGATAAACGCGAAAGCGAACAGAGTGTACCTGAACAACTGAAGAGTGGTAAGGAACAGGTAAGAGAACACAGTAACCTGTCAATACACAAATAAACAAGAGCGACAAACTTGTCATGAGAAGCCTATTGAGTCCCTGAGAGGGGATTCGAGATAAAGTCTACATGAATGGCGAGTTTGATCCTGGCTCAGGATAAACGCTGGCGGCGTGCCTAACACATGCAAGTCGAACGTCTCTTCTTTCGGGAAGAGGAGTGGCGGACGGGTGAGGAACACGTGGGAACCTGCCCTTTAGTGAGGAATACCGGCGAGAAATCGCCGACAAGACCGCATAGCCCTCTTTGATGAGAGTCAAAGAAGGAAAGCTTCGCAAGAGGCGCTAGAGGAGGGGCCTGCGTCCGATTAGCTAGTTGGTGGGGTAAGAGCCTACCAAGGCGTCGATCGGTAGCTGGTCTGAGAGGACGATCAGCCACACTGGGATTGAGAACGGCCCAGACTCCTACGGGGGGCAGCAGTGAGGAATTTTCGGCAATGGGGGAAACCCTGACCGAGCAACGCCGCGTGCAGGAAGACGGCCTTCGGGTTGTAAACTGCTTTTCTTTGGGACGAGCAAGGACGGTACCAGAGGAATCAGCCCCGGCTCACTACGTGCCAGCAGCCGCGGTAATACGTAGGGGGCGAGCGTTGTCCGGAGTGACTGGGCGTAAAGGGCCCGCAGGCGGTGACGCGCGTTTTGAGTGACAGCTCCCGGCTTCACTGGGAGAGTATTCAGAAGACGGCGTGACTTGAGGGTGAGAGAGGGACACGGAATTCCGGGTGTAGTGGTGAAATGCGTAGATATCCGGAGGAACACCGAAGGCGAAGGCAGTGTCCTGGCTCATACCTGACGCTGAGGGGCGAAAGCTAGGGGAGCGAACGGGATTAGATACCCCGGTAGTCCTAGCCGTAAACGATGACCACTAGGTGTGCGAGGTATCGACCCCTTGCGTGCCGTCGCAAACGCAATAAGTGGTCCGCCTGGGGAGTACGGTCGCAAGATTAAAACTCAAAGGAATTGACGGGGACCCGCACAAGCAGCGGAGCGTGTGGTTTAATTCGATGCAACGCGAAGAACCTTACCAGGGTTTGACA
>JBDTHH010000161.1:0-3353 GCA_039937055.1 Ktedonobacteraceae bacterium
CCGGCTGGTGGCCGCGCCAGAGATGCTGGATGTCGTGGTCCTCTCCAACGAGCATGGCGATATCCTCGCCGATGTCGCCAGTGGCACTATCGGGGGTCTGGGCCTCTCACCCAGCGCCTGTTATGGCGAGCGCTACGCGTACTTTGAGCCGGTCCACGGTTCCGCGCCAGACCTGGCCGGCAAAGGTATCATCAACCCCACGGCGATGCTGCTTTCGGGCGCGATGCTGCTCTCCTATCTGGGCTATAGCGAGCAGGCGCAGAGGTTAGAGCGAGTGATCGAACAACTCTACGGCGAGGGGTTGTGTCTGACTCGCGATCAGGGTGGGAGCGCGAGTACGCTGGAATTTGCGGAGAAAGTTGTAACTATGTTATAGCATCCCATCGTCTCCTGCCCCGCACACCAGCGCGCACACCTTCTCAGATGGAGCAGGAGACACCTTGCCTGCCAGTAGTGCCGCCACAGCGGCGGCTCCACTCAGTTCGGCGGCTATGCCCATCTCGAACCAGAGCCAGCGAGCGGCCTCGCGCATCTCTTCATCGGTGACTAGCACGATGTCGTCCACGTGCTGCTGAATGATCTCCAGGTTGATGGCCGCGCTGCGGCGGGGAGCGAGCGTCCCGGCGGTGGTCGTGATCTGCGGCAATTCCACAATGTGGCCGGCGCGCAGGCTGTCGTGGAGTGTGGGCGCCCCCACCGGTTCAACCCCGATGATCTTTAATCCCGGTTTTAGGCTGCGGGCTGCCAGGCTCATGCCACTGATCAGGCCACCACCTCCGATGGCTACCAGTAGGAGATCGAGGTCTGGCGCGTCTGCCAGGATCTCCAGGCCGAGAGTGCCCTGCCCGGCAATCACGGCCGGGTCGGCGAAGGGATGGATATAGTTCATGCCTTCCTGCTCGGCAATGTGCAGGGCCGCGTGGTTCGCCTCGTCCCAGACTGTGCCCTCGAAGATCACTCTGGCGCCCCAGCTTTCCAGCTTTTGCGCCTTCACAAGCGGGGTACCCTGAGGCAGGTAGATGGTCACAGGGACATGAGCGAGCCAGCCGGCATACGCGACCCCTAGACCGTGATTGCCGCCTGAGGCGGTCACAAGCCCATGTTGAAGCTGTTCCGGGGAGAGACTCAGGAGTTTGTTCACCGCGCCTCGTGGCTTAAAAGAGCCACAGATCTGCAAGCATTCCAGCTTAAGATAGAGGGCCTGAGCCTGGCATATTGGTTGCTTGACCGGCCTGGCCTCCATGAGGGGAGTGTGTCGAATATAGTTGGCAATGCGGGTCTGGGCCGCCTGAATATCGTGTAAGGTTAGCACTATGTTTTGCTCCTGATAGATAAGAAACCTGAACCTTGCTCTGTTTTACATACTGGCGAGGCGAGCGACCACCGGTGCGAAGGCTTCCATGTCTTCGGAGCCAACGACCAGGTATGAGATGCCATAGTGCTCGCGTCGTTGTTGTATCTGTTCCACAAGCTGTTCGACCGTGCCAATAAGCAGGTATGGGCTGGCCAGGAGTTGTTCGGCGGTTACCTCTGGTCGTCCACTTTCACGCGCGCGCTGCTCTGCCGCTTGCTGCCGGTCCTCTGTGATCACAACGCTTCCGACAAGGAGGTTCAACTCCACCTCTGTGAACCGCTCGCCGGCCGCCTGTCGAACCCACTCCACCTTTTGTGCAATGGCTGCCTCGGAGCGCTCCCATGCATCGACTGTGCCATCGTCGTTCACCTTGAGGTGTAAGCCAACAATGTCAGCCTCGCGACCTGCCAGCGTGAGCAATTTTTTTCCACCGCCGCCCATAAAAATAGGCGGATGAGGTTGCTGGAGGGGCTTGGGGAAGGCCTTCAGATCGGTCACGGTATAGTAGCGTCCGGCAAAAGTGACAGTTTCTCTGGTGAAGAACTGTTTGATGATGGACAGCGCCTCTTCTAAGCGACCGATACGAACTCCAGCGCTCTCAAAAGGGAGGCCAACCTGCTCGTATTCGGGCCGGTGCCATCCCGCTCCAATGCCGAGATCGAAGCGTCCATCGGAAAGCAGGTCGAGTGTCGCTGCCTCTTTGGCGAGCTGTGCAGGATGACGAAAGTCGTTGTCGAACACGAAGCTGCCGATGCGCATCGTCATGGCAGCATCCGCTGCTGCCATGAGGGCCGCGATGGGGGGAAATTCGTTGACATAGTGATCCGCCAGCAGGAACGTTGTATAGCCCAGTTCCTCAACCCTACGCACCAGCGCAATCCACGCTTCCCGTGAAGGGGCGCTCTCTGTCACCACGCCGAAGCGGAATGGGCGCGTTTTCGTCATATATCTTCTCCTGTGTATTTTCTCAAAGTGTACCACAACTCTCAAACGTGTCTTCTGGGTATACTCTTAGGGGCTGGCGAGAATTAAAATATTCGAGGGGTGATGGCGAACCGACGTTTTACGTTTTTGATATGCTACTTTGCTTGTGGCAAGGAGGAGTGACTATGCCCGTTTTTGTTCCTGGACTTGATCTGAGTCGCCGTTTTTTCAAGGAGGTTGTTCGTCCTCTCCTAGCGACGGCTTTTCCCGATGTGCCTTACGCAGCCGCCCTGCTTGGCCCAGGGAGCGAGATTCTTGGTTTTGATACCGAGATGTCCATGGACCATGATTGGGGTCCACGTCTGTTTCTTTTCTTACGCGCAGAAGATGCAAAGCGAGGTGACACTATTGGTAATCTGTTGAGCCACCAGCTCCCTGAGATGTTCGCCGGTTTTCCCGTCTCGTTCCCCACTCCCACGGAGGCAGGAACGCGATTCATGACCCGGCCGCTGGTAGGTCCTGTGAAGCATCGGGTTATCTCGAGTACTGTGCGCGATTTTGTGCGCGTGCAACTCGGCTATGACCTGGCCCGGCCATTGTTGACGGCTGACTGGCTCACGTTTTCGTCGCATGCTCTGGGCGAGTTTGTGGCTGGAGCGGTCTATCACGACGACATTGGCGAACTTATCGCGCTACGCGCGCGTTTTGTGTGGTATCCCCATGATGTATGGCTGTACCTGCTGGCCTCTGGCTGGCAGCGGATTGGCCAGGAGGAGCATCTGATGCCACGCGCTGGCAGTGCAGGGGATGAACCTGGCTCGGCTCTCATCGGCTCGCGCCTGGTGCGCGATATCATGAACCTGGGCTTTCTTCTGGAGAAGCAATATGCGCCCTACCCGAAATGGTTTGGCACAGCCTTCCAACGACTACACTGCGCTCAGGAGCTAGGACCTCTTCTCTGGCGCGCCCAGCAGGCGAGCACCTGGAGCGAGCGTGCAGAAGCTCTCGCCCATGCCTACGAGGCGCTTGCCCGCAGGCAGAATGCGTTGAAGATGAGTAGCACACTACCCGCCAC
>JBDTHH010000162.1:0-4893 GCA_039937055.1 Ktedonobacteraceae bacterium
TCAAGCATACAACACACTTCCCGATATTTCTTATGATGCTAGTTATTAGTTACGGCAGCTTTTTGCGTGGCAGCAGCAGGATAGAGACCAGGGCATAGCCGGAGCAACCCAGCAGCATGAGTGCGTACACGAACTCTTCCCCATCCGCCGGGTGCATGAGCAAGGTGAGGCCACCCCAAAGGAAGCCAATGAAGACGGCAAATAAGAGTACTGTGCTCAGCAGCTTCTTGTTCATGACGAGAGAGATCCTTCCAGGTCAGATGATGGTTGATGGGTTAGTTAACTATTTCTGGAGCTACTTGAACGCTCTGTTTTCCTATGAGTATTGTAGCATACTCGTCCAGGGAGGCGCTAGTTGGCGCCTCACTTATGCTTTTTGTAGCAGGGCATAAAATTGCTGTTCGGTCAGGTTCGACGGCAGTTGCACGCCCCCGTCGTTTACTGGCTGTACAATGCCACGGTGATCTTCAAAACGACCGGAGGGGTCGCCGATGACGAAGTACTGACCAGGACTGCCCTGGTGCAGGAAGAGGATAGCCTTTTCACCCACTTGAAACAGCGGATCGCCGCAGGCCTGGTGAAGTGTGTTGCCTTGCCAGCCGCCGATCTGGTGGATAGTGATACTGGCGGAGGGATATTTGAGGAGATGATGCGGGTCCAGAAGTACCTTACTGATCACGAAGGAGAAGTCGGTGCTGGGGGGACCACTCCCCTGTGTGTTCAGGATGGTAGTAAAGGTGCCCTGGACAGCGAGATCCAGGCCTTCAGCCCGTTTTAACTCCTTGAGCGAAGCATAATGCATGGCCCAGTCCACCTCGATATCGCAACCCTGAGAGGGTTCCCCTGCCTACCCTTGTCAAAGTTTGCCTGGCACTGGCATTTTGACCGCAACTTGCCAATAGTAGGACAGCGCCGGAGAGCAAGCAAAATAGCAGGGAGTAGCGCCAGAATGGAGTACGAGAGAAGCGCAACATGAGCGGGCTCCTTTGGTAGGTGTCTCAACAACATAGTTTCTTCTAGAGATGTTGGAGGAGCGCGGATAGTTCCGTGTGGGTAGGGGAAGCGGGCATTCTTACCGTTGTCGTAGGTATTGTGGTGATTGTACTGCTTTTTCGCATCTCTCCCCTACGCCAGGTGCTTGCTCGTCCTGGTCATCCACTAATCGTTGAAGACGATCTAGCCCAAGGAGCGCGCGCGGGAGTGGCAGCACAGGCGCAGTGAGTTCTTGAACAATCCTCCAACAGGGGCAGCAGATGCAATATGCCCCTGTTGGAGGATCGCTCGCTAAAAGAGTGCTGACTATGAAGCGCCTCTTTACGCGCCGAGCGTCTCGCGGATGAAGTCCGCGAAGGCGCTGATGTGCCGCTCAAGGGGAACATAGACCCCACCGGCGCGAAAGGCTTTGGAGGACATACCGAGTTGGGCCAGCTCGCACACCTCCCAGTCCTGACGGTTGACGATGTCGAAGAGTTCAACCGCGTCCAGCGGGTCGAAGTCCGGGCGTGCCATCGTCTGCGGATCAAAGAGCCAGTCACAGGTCACGTGGGTCTGTGTCGGTCCCTGAGGATACAGGGTGTGGATCACTACATGGTCATCCACCAGGTTGAGCAACACGTTGGGTACTACCACGATGCCATAGTAGCGGCGCAGGTCTTCGGGGAGCAGACCTGGCAGGGGTGGGCGGCTGGCCTTGCCGGTCAGCGAGAAGGCTTCCACGCCCTCCGCGAACGTCGCTGCCTCGGTCTCAAAATACGATGCACCGGCTTTGAAGCCGGGCAAGATCTGGCAGAACTCAGGATGCACGGGACCGCAGTGATAGCATTCCATGAAGTTCTCCAGCACGATTTTCCAGTTGGCCTGGATGTCATAGGTAAGCGTCTTGCCTGCTTTCAAGTTCCCAATGCCATAGCGCCTGAAGGGGAGGTCGCTGCCAAAGCGCTCTATAATGGGGGCGTTCACCTGTGGGGCAATGGGCGCAGGCGTCTCTGAGAGATTGAGCCAGATCAGTCCTTCCCACACCTCTAAGGCCACCGGCAGTAGGCCAAACGCATCGCGGTCGAAGGCTGTATCGTTGAGGACATTGGGCGCGCCGATCAAGCGCCCGTCGAGTCCATAGGTCCAGGCGTGATAGCGGCACTGGATAGCGCCTTTGAGTTGCCCAGTTGCTTCAGTGCATAAACGCGCGCCCCGGTGCCGGCACACATTGAGAAAGGCGCCCAGGCCATGCTCTTTGTTGCGCAGCACAATGACCTGTTCCGGCCCAATATCTACCGTTTGATACGTTCCTGGCCGGTCCAGCGCCTCGGCCCGTCCGGCGCAGACCCACATCGTGGAGAAAATGCGCTCCTGCTCCAGCGCGTAGAGGGCCGGATCATAGTAGTAGCGACCAGGAAGCGTCGAGACAAAGGGCGTCTGCGGGTGGGACGTGATTGTCATCGCTGCTACCTTCCTGCTACGAGACGCTATTTTTGGTCCAGTGTTCTTTCCATAGATACGAGCGAGCCAGCATCTCCTCGGCGCTCTTCATTGAGAACTCCGTGACGTTGCCACCCATGATGTGCGCGATCTCGCGCACGCGCTGCTCTGGTCGCAGTTCGTTGACGTTGGTGGTGGTGCGCTCGTCGAAGATCTGTTTGTTGACATTGTAGTGGGTATCGGCAAAAGCGGCGATCTGGGGCAGGTGCGTTACGCAGATCACCTGGTGGCTACGGGTGAGCATCCACAGCTTCTCGCCCACCACCTGGCCACTGTGTCCGCTGATACCAGCGTCGATCTCGTCGAAGATCAGCGTGGGCGTGGCGTCGGCGGAGGCCAGGATCGTCTTGAGAGCCAGCATCAGGCGCGAGGTCTCGCCGCCTGATGCGATCTTGGTCAGCGGCTTCAGAGGCTCACCCGGATTGGGAGGATCAGGAACTGCACGTGATCAATGCCGGTGATGTCGCAGTCGTATTGCTGCTCAGGCGCGCCGTCGATGCTGGCCGGGACACCGTCGCTATCGGGTACCTGCTCGATGGCGGCGGAGAAGCGCGCGCGTTTCATGTTGAGGTCGTTCAGTTGCTCTTCCATGGCCGTGGCCAGGCGCAGGGCGGCCTCCCGTCGCCGCTCCGAGAGGCGCTGGGCGATCTGCCCGATCTCGCGCCGCAACTGCTGGTCCTGCTGCTGTAGCTTCTGGATGTTCTCTTCGCGATTCACGATATTGTCGAGTTCGGCGCGGTCTTCGGCGGCGCGGCGCAGGATCTCTTCGATGGTGGCGCCGTATTTGCGCTTCATCTTCGAGATCAGATCGATGCGGTCTTCGATGTCGGCAAGGCGGCGCGGGTCGTCCTCGATGTCGGCTTCGTAGCTGCTGATGCTGGCGGCGACATCTTCCAGGCGGTAGACGGCCTCCGCCAGGTTGGTTTCGTGCTCCTTCAAGTCCGGATCGAGGCGCGCAAGTTCGTTGATGGCACGCGAGGCCGTGCGCAACTGGTCGAGGGCGGGCTGGGCGTCGTCGCTGGCGAACTCTGAGCCTTTGATGGAGCCGTAGACGAGGGTGCAGAGTTCGCGCAGGCGCTCGGCATTGCCCAACACCTTGCGCTCTTGCTCCAGCTCCTCGACCTCGCCCGGCTGGAGTTCGGCCTTCTCGATCTCCTCGATCTCGAAGCTCAGGAACTCGGCGCGGCGAGCCTGGTCGCGCTCGCTCTGCTGTAGCCCTTGCAGGTTTTTGTGGATGGTGCGCCACTCCGTGACTTTCGTGGCCACCTGCTCGCGCAGCGGCAGGAGTTCGGCGTAGCGATCAAGGAAGTTGACGTGTTGTTCCGGGCGCAGCAGGCTCATGTGCTCGCTCTGGCCATGGATGTCCACCAGCCAGCTCGCCACCTGTTGTAGGATGTGCTGCGAGACGGTACGCCCGTTGATGCGCGCGACGGTGCGGCCGGAAATCCCGATGTCGCGCGAGAGAATGAGCTGCCCATCTTCCGGGGCGATATCGTATTCGTGCAGCAGTGTGGCCAGCGCGACCCCCGCGTCGGCGCTCTCGGCATCGGCCTTGCTGCGCTCAATGCTACGGGTCTCGGCGCTCTCGAACGCCTCAAAGAGCGTATCGGCCCCGTTCGTTGCCATGTCTGTGCTCAACCTGGCATCGAATGGCTGCCAGCCGTTCTGGATGGGTGGCAGGGTCTCGGTGGAGAAGACCCCCTCGACGGTGGCGCGCTGGCATCCGGCGCGCACGAACTCGGCGCCGATCTTGCCTCCCAGGAGCGCGTTAACGGCGTCGATGATGATTGACTTCCCGGCCCCGGTCTCACCTGTAAAAACGTTAAACAGGCGATGGAAGCTGATATGCAGGTTGTCAATAATGGCGAAATCTTTGATGTTCAGTTCAAGTAACATAGTGCTTTACCGGCTACTCATCGTCTCTTAGTTTGGCGTTAATGATCTGATAAAAGTAGGTTGGCGGTCTGCGCCTGAGAAATTGGGTGACGTAGCGGCTCTTCTGTACTGTGACAGTGGCGCCGTTTTTAATCGCGCGGTTCATCTGCCCATCGGCGGAGAAGACGCCATCCTGCGAGCCGGTAAATATCTGGAGCCTGACACAGGCCTCCGGCTGCAAGATCAGCGAGCGGTCCGAAGCCAGGTGCGGCGCGATCGGCGTCAGGACGCAGCTTTGCACCTGCGGGTGCAGCAGCGGACCTCCAACAGCCAGGTTATAGGCCGTTGAGCCTGTGGCGGTCGAGAGAATCATGCCATCAGCATAGGATGTGTTGTAGTGATTTCCATCGATCCAGATACTCACCTGTACCACGCGGGGCCATGTACCACGCGCGATCACGATGTCGTTGAGCGCTAAAAATTCCTCGCTCTGCCCATCCTGTTCCAGCGTGGCATGCAGCATGGAACGTGTATCGATCCATA
>JBDTHH010000163.1:0-5027 GCA_039937055.1 Ktedonobacteraceae bacterium
AGCACCCCTACGGGGTCTAGCTCAGCCAAAGTAAAGGGAGCCGGGGGAGCAAAATCCTCTTCCCGGGAGCCGGAAAGATACAAGTCGAGCCAGAAGAGCGTATGATAGGTGATATACCAGAACTCCGCGAACTCCGGTGGCAGAGAGTGGTCCGAGGGTGCGCGCCAGAGGCGCTGGGTCCACAGTGGGGTGGGGCAGGCCAGCAGGGCGTTTTCAAGCATATCGATGGCGGCGCCGAACTGCCGCCACAGAGTGATGTTCCACGAGGTCTCCATGTGTCCTCCTCCAGGGGTGATTCCTGCACCAGTTCGCAGGCCCATCCCAGTCTACCTGATGTGTTGTCTCTCTGTTCTATTCTGCTTCTTTTCTCACAGACTACCACCAAAAGCGGTGAGAAGCTGTCCTAATATCGACGATTGAGAAATGCTCAGGCAGTGAAGATCAATTTGAGGTCTCATACAGAGCTTCGTAAACTGGAGAGGAAACATACCAGGCAATAAAAATCATTTCGTTGCCTGGTATGTTTTACACATCACAATGTTATCAGGCGATCCACACCAGAGCGTAGGGGCCGGGTCTGATAACAAGTGTGGTAGTTGGTGTGGGATAACCGCGTGGTACAGGATCGATATAAGAAGCAGAGACGAGGTATTTGCCATTTGGCGACCACGCTAGAGCGCTCACATAATGCGGGTGCCGGGTAAATGTGTACAAGGTATCTCCCGTTGTTGCACTCCAGATGAGCACTTTGTTGTCGCTGGCACTAGCAATCTTTGTACCATCAGGCGACCAGACCAATAAACCCATAATGTCAGGAGCGTGATAGCTGGTGATCTTTTTATGCGTGGTTATATTCCAGACCTCGGCAGTGTTCTCGTTAGTGAGGAATGCCAGGGTCAGACCAGTGGGTGCCAGGGCCAGGCCTGCCACACGCGCATTGCTGTTGTGATGGAAGATTACCTGCCCGGTGCGCGCGTTCCAGACTTTGACAACCCCGTCGAAGCTGGCGGAGGCAATATATTTGCCATCATGCGACCAGGCTAGCGAAGCTACCGTGTCTGCGGATTGGCCCAGAAATGTGTACATAATCTGGCCGGTGTTGACGTTCCAGATGATGACTTTATTGCCATATGCCGGCCCGGAAAGTGCGCCAGCCAACATTTTACTATTGGGTGACCAGGCAACTGTATCGACGACATCACCTCCGCTGCGAGGGAGCATGGGAGAGAAGAGTGCGTTGCTGGCCGAACTGGAGCTGGCGGTCACGTTGAGAAGTCGGCGTACAACCGTTCCCGTTGTGGCATTGATGATAGTGCTATCCACAGCCAGGTAATGGCCATCAGGTGACCAGGCGGCTGAAAGTCCGCCAGGGGTGATCGTGAGCTGGCTCTTACCGGTTGCAGCATCTCTGATCTGTACGATATCCTGGCTATCGGCGACGATGTGCTGGCTATTGGGCGACCAGGCAAAAGAGCGCAAGTCAACCGTTCCTCCTCGTATTTGTGGTTGCGACCAGGAAGCAACAACCTTCCCCTCCTCATTACCAGAGGGTGAATGTGTATCGCTCGGTCTGGTGGTCGTGCTAATACCTCGCTGACCACCAGTGCTGGTTGCCGGGCGCTGGGCCAGGCGTAGCACCAGCGCCATGCTGCCAACCAGTATGGCGCAGACCAGGATGGCCGCGATAAGGCTAAGAGTGCGTGTGAAGCGTTTTTGGGGTCTGGATGCTATAGCTGCCTGTTTCATAGGGAAACTCCTTATAATAGGCTCTCGTTGCCGTTTTGAGAGCGAGGGCGATGCCAGTTGTTGGCTCGCGGTATGACGATGCAGAGCCACGCGTGCCCAGACGCGCTCGATGGCGTCGCTCTTCTCCTGGTCGTACATGGTCTGGAGATCATGGATTAACCGGGCTTCACCGTGTGGCGAGCGGGTATCTGGTTGTTCGATTTGCTGCTCGAGTAATTCGGGCGAGAAGTTATCTTCGGGTTCGTGCATTGCTCATCACCTTTCCTCATATACGGAGCGGAGGTCACGCAACGCTTTGAGAGAGCGGCTCAGCATCATCCGCACCGAGCTTTCGCTTCTGGCGAGCCGCGTAGCGATTTCCCCACAACGCAGACCATGGCTGAAGCGCAGGCGAAGAATCGTTTGTTGAATTTCTGGCAGAGTACTGACTGACTGCTGTAAACTGGCTCCTTGTTCATGGGCCAGGGCAAGCTGCTCCGGGGCCAGTTCGTCGCGCTCGTAGATTGTTTCCGCTATTTCGTCTAAAGGGATGAATTGATATTTGTCGCGCTGGCGATAATAGTCTGCTATCTTATTGCGTGCCACTGTTTGCAGATAGGCTGCCAGCCGCCGTTCGTCCAGAGTGGGCAGTTTCTCCAGCACAGGCAGAAAAACCTCTAGGAGCAGGTCTTCCGCATCCTGGGGAGAAGGCACGTGCCGCAACAAATAGGCGAAGATCTGAGGAGCATGCTGTCGGTACACTGCCTCCTCGCGCCCGCGCCCGAAGGTTGCGTGTTCCTCGGCCATAGTTCTCTCCTTCCAGCATTTTGATCTCTCATACAGATCTTCGTAAACTAGAGAGGAAATATAACAAAAAGCAACGAAAATGATTTTCGTTGCTTCGCATATGTCTTACACGTCGTAATCTCGCGACCCAAACACGGGAGGGCATTCAATGCGAATGCCCTCCCGTGTTTTACATCTTGCCAGATTATGCCTCTATACTTGCTGAAAAAGGCATCCTTGCGGATACCTACTCCATCAATGCTTATGTAGCAGTGAGCGCCCATGAGTCAGCAGATCGTGGCCCTGGGTGACGAGGTGGTTAGCCTGCGTGTTGCTCACGGCCATGTGGCTGCTGGTATTGAAGCCGCCGAACTCGGCGGTCTCCAGGATTGCCAGGATGCCATTGGCGATGGTATCGCGCTGAGCATTGATCACCTGGAGCGCGTTCTCAATCTGCGTATAGGTACTATCGTCGCCTGAATTCCCGCTCTCCAGGGCCAGCGTGGAGGCCTGCAAGGTCGTCAGGCCAAGCGCGCCTACCGGGGCGTCGATCTGCTTGAGGATCTGGCCGAGCGTGGTCAGGAGCGCGCGATTCTGGCGCACGACCTGGGGTAGTGCGGAGTCCTTGATCACCTCAAAGAGCACGCGGCCATCGTGTCTGTAATCGTCCTTGAGGCCGAGCAGTTCCATCATTGTCGGACGAATATCGGTGTGGTCCGCCCAGACGCTGCCATTGACCCCTAGATGTCGCACGCCCGGTCCAACCAGGCCAAGCCAGGTTGTATTGATGTCGGGCGAGACATCGCCGTGGTTCCAGGCAAAGCCAGGATTAACTGTCACACAGGGCGCGCTACAGTTGGGCGCGCCTGCGAACAGGAAGTAGTCGGGCTTCGCGAAGAGCGTAAAGGTCGGCGTGCGCGCCGGGTCGACGGTAAGCATGTGGAGCAGGTTCATCTCCACCGGGTCGGCCATATAGTTCGTGATGTTCTCGCTAGTGTTTGTGTATGGGTTGACTGCTGTGAGCTTGCCCGAGGCACGTTCGAAGGTACGTGCCGTGGGATCGGTACGCGCTGGCTGGCCCTGAATATACACGTTGGGGGCCGAGTCGCTATGTACTGTGAACGGTGTCGTGATGCCCTGCTCTGTCGCCAGCAGGCCAGCCATGTTCACATTGACTTCGCCGATCTTTAGGGGATCATAGGTGCAGGCTATAGTCACACCGTCGCAGTTCGCTGGGCTGGGAGGTCCACCAGCAAAGTGATCGCCCTCGTCGGCGGTGAACACGAACTGCGTGTTGTTGCTATTGATGCCGTCGTTGTTCAGGCGCGTGAAGAATCTGGCGAAGGCATCATCATACAATTTCAGCGCCGCTACATAGCCCATTTGCCCAGGACCGTAGGCCGGGCCACTGGGGTGCGAATCGTGGGCATCGGAGATGTAGGCATAGGTGATGGGCACGTTATGCTCCTGCATCGCCGCCACATAGGCCAGCGAAACATCGGGCGTCATGCCATCGAAGCCAGGGAAGCCAGTGATCGGCTTGCCAGTCAGGTCCGTGAGGCCATTAGGGGCGATCTGCGGGGCGACATATTTGTGCCCGAAGAGGCCCGTATAGCCACTATAGCCGCCTGGCTCATCCGGTAGGATGTCTGGCCTGGAGTTATTGCTGCCAGCACAGAGTGCATTTCCCTGCGCGCAGTGAACGCCGATCCCTACAAAGTCAGTGGTTGCTTGCGTTGGATTGGCCAGAGCTTCGGCCTGTTCTGGCGAATTGGGGCCGAACACGGTGGGAATGTCGATGGCGTTATTCTCAAGCACCATGTTCGCTGTTGCGACGCCGCCGAAGTTGCAGCCGGCGCGCGTATAGGGCACCCAGGGCGCGGGCGTGTTCTTGCCGCCGGATGTGATCATGTTGTAGCTGGTATCGGTTTGCGTCTTTGGGTGGCTGGGGTCGAAAATAGGAGCGGTCCAGTACGCGAACGAGACGCCAGGGTTGGTGGTGCCATTGGGGTTATAGTATCGGTAGCTGTTGCTGATCGGTACACCGTGGCGGTCGGGGTACATGCCGGTGAACGAGGTCAGGATGTCGGTCGCCGTATGCGCGATCAACGGCGTGTGGTTGTTCGAGAGCATGGTGCCGTTATTCTTAATAAAGTTTAGCAGGTGCGGCATTTGCTCAAGGTCCGAGGGTACATTGGGATTGTCACGCGTGAGATGGGTGTTGTCAAATTGGATGTAGATAACGTGCTTAATGCCGTTTTGCAGTTGACAGCCGCTGGCCTGTGGGGGGGGTGTGGCTGCAAGGGTGTGCAGCGCTGAAACCCATCCAAAGCCCAGGATGATCGCGAGCGTCATTGCTATGGCGATGAGGCTCTTGAAGGGGTGCTGTCCTGGTCGTGCCATCCAAGCCATAAATCCTCCTTTGCACCTTTGCAGGATACAAGTGTGTAGGGGTAACCGCATTTTTTGCAGCTACCTATATCTACAGATAACCGGTGTTAGAGACATCGTTGGTA
>JBDTHH010000164.1:0-5966 GCA_039937055.1 Ktedonobacteraceae bacterium
GTCACCTCCAAAGATGTGCTGCACGGCTTTTCCATCCGTTCGTTAGGGGTACGCATCGATGCTAATCCGGGGCAAACAACCACCATTCCCGCCTTCACTCCAACACAGATTGGAAATTACTCGGTAGCCTGCGTGGAATTGTGTGGACTCTATCACTCCTATATGTGGTCAGCAGTCCATGTGGTCAGCGCGCCAGCGTTCGATACCTGGATCACTAATCAAGGAGGACACCTATGACCCAAGTCAGTGTGACCGAAACCAGACGCCCAACGCTCCTGCAGAACCTCTTCCCAAGTGTGGTTTCTGCGATAGTTCTTGGCGTTGCAGGCGCTGTTATCGCCGGCTTGATTGTGCATAGCCTGGTGCCAGACAACCTTGACGCGACCATGGCCGCTGTCTACACGGCCTGGGTACTCTTCTTCTTTGTGGGTATTGGAGCCTTCAACGGCGTCTGGAAATGGGGTTTTGCGCGCCACGAGCCAACACTCGACGAAGAATTGCAGTTGGCCGGAAAAGATCAGGGCATCTGGCGTTACTTCCGTTTTACCACCGACCACAAAGTTGTCGGGATGCAGTACCTATTCACGGTGCTGGTGCTCTTTTTCGTCGGCTCCATGGGCGCCTTCATGATCCGGCTGGAGCAATCACAGCCCGGTGCCATCTTCTTCAATCCCGCCACGTACAATACCATCGTGGGCATGCACGGTATCATCATGGTGGTGGCCTCCATCGTTATGATTAGCGGCCCCTTCGGCAACTTCGTGCTTCCCATCATGATTGGGGCGCGTGACATGGCCTTTCCCCGGCTCAATGCACTGAGCTACTGGCTGCTGTTCTCCGCGATTCCTGTCTTCGTTTCTACCCTGGCCCTTGGCGGCTTCCAGACAGGGTGGACCGGTTACGCACCGCTTTCCGATCAGTCGCTAACACCCGGCATGGATGCTTACTGTTTCACCATCATCATCTTTGCGGTATCGGTCACTGTGGCAGCCCTGAACATTGTCACAACTGTGCTGGTGCTGCGCACGAAGGGTATGACTCTGGACAGGCTCCCTGTCTTCGTCTGGGGCGTGCTGCTCTCGGTGGTCCTTGGTTTGACGGCATTCCCTTCGTTCATCATATCGCAGATCATGATCTTGCTGGACCGGGTTTTCCAGACATCCTTCTTTATCGCCGCCTTCGGTGGTAGTAACTGGCTGTATGAGCACCTGTTCTGGTTTATGGGCCATCCTGAGGTGTATGTGATCGCGCTGCCTGCAATGGCGGTCGCGGCCGAAATCGCGGCGACTTTTTCCCGCAAGGCGGTGTTTGGTCGTCGTATGCTGCTCGGTAGCATGATCACCATCTGTATCCTGAGCGTACTCGTGTGGGGGCATCACCTCTATACAAGCGGGTCAGCCACCGCGTTGAACGGCCCTTATATGCTCGATACAGAGTTAATCTCTATCCCCACCGGTTTCTTCTTCCTGGCGCTTATAGGAACTTTCTGGCGGGGTAAACTCTGGGTCACGGTCCCGGTACTGTTTGTGGCAGGCATGCTGGTCAACTTTGTCATCGGCGGCATCACCGGCATCTACCTGGCGGACCTGCCTACCGATCAGATTCTGCACGGCGGCATGTTTGTCACCGCACACTTCCACTTCACCCTCGTCGGCAGCATGGTCTTTGGATTTTTCGCGGGCTTCTACTACTGGTTCCCCAAGATGGTGGGGCGCCGGCTGGACCCAACGCTCGGCAAGATCCATTTCTGGCTGTTTGAAATCGGTTTCCTGGGGACATTCATATCGCTGTTCTATGCCGGCATCGAGGGCGAACCCCGCTGGTCGGCGAATGTGGCGCCTGCGTTTGTCACCCCCAATCTGATCGCCAGCCTGTTTGCTATCCTGATCGCGGCATCTGTGTTTGTGACCGTGTATAACGTGATTATCACGCTCAGGAGCGGCGAGGTTGCCACGGCCGATGAGTGGGGTTCCAAGACACTTGAGTGGACGATCCCAACACCGGTACCGCTGGAGAATTTTGAACACCTGCCTGTGATCACGTCAGATCCCTACGGCTACGGTCTGCCTGAAGCAGCAACGAATGGGAATGGGCATGCCGCTACCGGAGATGGCATGGAGACGCCCGCACAGTCAGAGCCCCAGCCACAATTGGAGAGTTAATAGCGCTAAGGGGGTATGCTATGAGTTCGGTCTTTGAGGAAATGCACCACATAGAGCCGCACATTCAGGTTGCGCGCGCCCGCATAGGCGTGATCATGCTCATTGTGTCGGATGTATTATCGGTGCTCGCCATCCTGGCCGCGGGCGGCTATCTACGCTCACTCGATGTGGAGCGTCAGTTTGGGGGAACAGATCACCCCCCCGCCTTTCTAACTGGATTGCTGCTGGCCGCGGCTCTCCTTGTGAGCGGCCTCTGCTACTTCTTATGGGAGCGCCGGGCGCGCAACGGAGGGAACGGTCAACGCGTCTTCTTCTTTGTGGCCTTGCTGCTCTTGATTGTGGCCACGGTGGGCCAGATCGTGGTGGCGCGCACTCTGGGCTACGAAGCCCCGTTCCATGCCTACGCGAGTCTGATCTTGCTGCTTTCATGGTATTCGGCGGCTCACACTTTTCTGGCAGCAATTATCGGCGTGCTACTTTTAGGACGGATGCTGCGCGGTCGACTGGCCGAGCATACATACGTTGTTGAAGTTGTCGGCTACTGGTGGTACTACACGGTGATCGCTGCCGTGCTTATGTGGATTTTCGTTTACCTGATTGCCTAATTGGGTCCGTATTGCTCTGATCCACTTCATGTGGCGGTCTATATGTAGTGGATCAGAGCAGTACGCGGGAGGCGTTTCAATGAACATCTGGGTTGATGCGAATGGGTGGCCTTTTCCACCTATCATACTGCTTGGGTGTTTTGTTGCCGAAATTCTGTACTTCCGTGGCTGGCGTCTCCTCGTAAAAGAGGCGCCGGCCACGGCATCTGCTGGGGTCAAGACGCCTCCCCTACTCCCCGGCTTCGATGTTGCTGCTTATCAGCAAGATGGCCTGGGCTGGCGCTGGCGCGGTACCTTTTTTCTCGGCGCTATCTTGACGCTTCTTGTGGCAAGTTCTGCTCCCATTGATAACCTCTCCGGTCGACTCTTCTGGGTTCATATGGTCCAACACCTGCTCTTACTGGTCATCATGGCTCCACTTCTGGTGTTGGGATCTCCGCTGATATCGTGGTGGCTGGGGTTACCGGCCTGGGCGCGCAGGTTCGTGCAGTCGTGCGCCAGGCTGAAAGCTGGACGCATCCTCGCCCGCATAGGGCGCTGGCTGCTGCACCCGGTCATCTCATGCCTGCTCCTGATCGCCGGCATCTGGGTCTGGCACTGGCCAGGCCTCTATGATCTTGCTCTGACCAATGACCTCATCCACGATTGGTGCGAGCACTCGATATTTATAATCGTGAGCGTTCTCTTCTGGTGCCAGGTGATCCCAACGTCTCCACTCCGCCTTCGCCTGGGCTACATAGGACGTATGTGCTGCGTGGGAGTCGCCATAGCCCAAAATTTTGTGCTGGCAGTGCTGCTCGGATTTGCCCCGGTCCCTCTCTATGCGCCTTATGCCCAACTGGCCCATGCGCTAGGTGGCCTCACGGCCTTGCAAGATCAGCAACTTGGAGCTGGCATCATGTGGACATTCGGCGATGTCCCTTTCGGGATCGCGGTGGCCATCCTTGTCCAACAGTGGCTGGCTTCGCAATCTGATGATACACAAATAACCGCCCCAGTTCAGGTGAAGCCTGCCATAGAGGGCACTCACGCGGGCGGAGCCGGACCTGACGCGTAGGGATGCCGTCAAATATTCTCTCGCTACCAATTCATCTCTATTGAAAGGAAACGACCATGCGGCATCCAGATGGTTTTCAGAAACTGGTTCTCGCTGCATTTTTAGCCACTTCGGTGCTGCTGATCATTACCGCGACTATCTGGGGTGCCAGGCTACTCATTACGCATCGCGCCCAGGCAACCCCACCACCGGCTGCCAATGTCATGCCCGGCGTTCCTATCGGCGGTCATCCCGCGCCCGATTTCAGCCTCACCAACCAGTTTGGTCAGCCAGTCTCCCTGGCCTCCCTGCGTGGCCACGAGGTAGTGCTGGCTTTCATAGACTCACGCTGTACAAGTATCTGTCCTTTGACGGCGAAGATTATGTATGATGCCAGGGCGCGGCTGAAATCCTCGGCCAGCCAGGTAGAGCTGGTTGCCATCAATGCCAACCCTGCCGCCACCAGCATACCCGATGTGCAAAACTGGTCCATCAAGCACGGAATGTTGCATCAATGGTTATTCCTTACAGGGACGGCACCACAACTCAAGGCCATATATCATGCGTACGGTGTATACGACGGGGTGACCTCTGACGGGCAGGCGATACATGATCCCGTGATGTACATCATCGACGCACAGGGGCGCGAGCAGCTCTATTTCGAGACCCTCAACTCAAACATAACAGCCGATATTAGCAGTCAAGAGGCCGGGCTGGAGATCGGCATGCGCCAGTGGCTGCCTACAGCCACCACTGTAGGGACGCGATAATCACGCACCTGCTCCAACACATTCGTTGGAATCAATGGCCAGGTCGTCGTCACTACGCGGTTCAACATGAAAAACATCGAGCGGCAATAGCTACAGAATTATGCTATTATATACAAGGCCGGGCGTGATCTAGCGTGCGGTACTCGCATATCCATTCTATTATAGAAACTACAGAAACAGAAATTATCGATGACAACGCAGGAGCAGGAGCTATTTTGTAACGAGTGCGGCGCGGCGAATGCGCCCACGGCGAGGTTCTGTCAGAATTGCGCCAGCCCGTTGCCTTTTACGCATATAACCGGGACGCTCACAGAGAAGACCATCCTTGGTGGGCGCTATCAACTGATCAGTTGTATCGGCCAGGGAGGCATGGGCGCGGTCTACAAGGCCGCCGATACGCGCTTTAACAATCGCCCGCTGGCCATTAAAGAGATGAGCAAAACGGGACTTTCGCCCGTGCGTGTCCAGGAGGCTGAGTCGGCCTTCGAGCATGAAGCGCTCTTGCTTGCTGACCTGCTGCACCCCAATTTGCCGCGTATCTACGACCACTTCGCCGAGAACGAACGCTCCTACCTGGTGATGGACTTTATCGAGGGTCAGACGCTGGAAGAATACCTGGAACACGAGGGCGGCGGCCCTCTGCCTGTAGAGACGGTCATCACCTGGGGCGAACAACTCTGCGATGTGCTTGGCTACCTGCATAGCCGCCAGCCACCGATCATCTTTCGTGATCTCAAGCCCTCAAACGTCATGCGCGACGAGCGTGGACACCTCTTTCTGATCGACTTTGGCATCGCACGCCTCTTCAAACCAGGGCAGTCGCACGATACCACCGCGCTCGGCTCGCCGGGCTACGCCGCCCCAGAACAGTATGGCAAGTCACAGAGCACACCGCGCTCGGATATCTACAGTCTGGGCGCGCTCCTGCACCACCTGCTCACCGGCATCGACCCGGTTGACCAGCCCTTCTTCTTCAGGCCGGCGTCCCAGGTGAACCCCAGGGTCGATCCCCGGCTTGAAGACTTGCTGCGGCGTATGCTGGAGATGGACCCGAACCTCCGGCCAGGCAGCACGCAGGAGGTGCTGCAGGGCCTGCGCGACCACACATCGCCCCTGCCCCAGCAGGCTTCGGAGGTTGAGCGGCTGCTGAAAGAGGCGCGTACACTGCAAACGCAGCACCGGCTGGATGACGCCCTCAAGGTCTACGATGAGACCGTGAAGCTCGACGCCACCAATCCGCTTGGCTGGCAAGGGCGTGGGCTGACCCAGGGCCTGCGCGCGCGCCACAAGGAGGCCCTGGACGCCTTCAATTATGCCCTGGGCCTGAACCCGGCGCTGGTGGTCTCCTGGAATGGCAAAGGCACGGCCCTGAGCGCCCTCCACCGCTATCATG
>JBDTHH010000165.1:0-3087 GCA_039937055.1 Ktedonobacteraceae bacterium
TTTAGGGAGCTTCTATGGTATTTTGTGCTCATTAGTAAGTCAATGCGGCTGTTTCTTAAGGGGAACATAGCCACATTAAAGGCGAGAGCGTCTTCCACTGAGCACAAAATGAAAGAATACGTTGCACTCGTTCACCAGATACTGTCGCTGTTTCTCAGGAGAAGCGTATGAGCTATTTTCTTCATTTCACAAAGAAATACGGTCAATTAAGTTTCTTTCTTCTTGCAGCCTGCCTCCTTCTAACAGGCTGCTTGACGCAGCAAGACCACCCTTCGTCCGATAATGGTCAGGGTAAAGGTTCACCGCGCCCAACAGTCTGGGTGCTGCAGCCGCAGCAGACTCTGCGCCAATCTCCGCAGGGGACCTTTTACCTGCCTTTCATCCGCATTACGCCGCGCGAGCTCCAGTTTTTCTATGCCTTCTCTGCCCACAAGCACGGGAAGCTGCACGTCGAGGCCGCCTCAACGGCAGCCTCCACATCTACCGCTTCCACACCTCTCGCCACGACGCTTCAGCCTCTCGGCCAGATCGAAGAGTTCTCCATCAGCGTCCTGCACATCGCTTACCTCGATCGCGCCGGCCAGTTCATCACGCTGCGGATCACGCTCCCGGGCGAATCTTCTCCAACCTGGAGCCTATCACCTTTGCAACAGATCATTAAAGAGCCTCTTCCGGGAGATGCGTTCTACGCCTTCCCCAGTCAGGACCCGGGCGCCTTTCCCCCAATAGCAATGGAGCTGCCGCTCGGCAAGGGCAGAGCCGGCTACGTCCGCAAGGCGACCTCGATGCTCCCCCTCTCGCGACGTAGCTATGTCTTCTTCCAGGCAGCCGATGCCTCGCAGGTGCGCGTGCTGACGAAGGCGGAGTATTTGTCGCTGACGGGGACAAAGAGTGTTGTGCCGTAAGCAGGAAAGGGGAGCCAGACCTGATACACATCGATCTCAGACGGCCTCCCATCCCCTGTAGCCCCCAATCTTATGACTTTGTAGGAGAATCGGCCCGGATGAGATCGCGAAACTGTATGACCTGATGCAAAGGGGATTCCCAATGTACGCGTGGTGGAAGATCTTCTGAGCACAACATTCAAGGGCGTTCCGCGCTGATCGCGCTCCCTTTTCAGCTTATTTAGCATATAGCGAATAGCGTGGCAGAGCCAGGTAAAAGGTAGATCCCTCGCCAGGGATACCTGCACTCTCCAGCCAGATGCGCCCGCACATAGCTTCTATCAATTGGCGGCAGAGATACAGGCCCAGTCCAGCCCCGCGCTGCACGCTGTTCAGCGCGCTATCCAGGCGCATAAACTTGGTGAACAGTCTGGGCTGATCTTCTAGCGCAATCCCCGGCCCCCAGTCTCGCAGAGCAATCACCACATAGTGGTCAGCAATTCCTTCTTCTGACTGTTGAGGAGCAGAAGGGAGGCGTTCACACAGTTCGACGCCCGTCGTGCAGACAGCGCTGATAGCGATCTTTGAAGCGGCGGGCGTATATTTGAGCGCATTGCCGGCCAGGTTGAGCAATACCTGGCGCAGGCGCAGATCGTCTGCCCACACAGAGAGATCAGCGGCAATCTGTGTCTCAACCGGCCGCTCCTCGCGAGAGATGGTTGGCTCCAGTATTTCCAGGATGGCCTGCACCGCCTGCGTCACCTGCACCGGCCCCAGTTGCAGGGTCACACGGTCCTGATCGATGCGGCTGGTATCCATCACGTTGCCCAGCAGCAAGACCAGTTCCTCGCATGCACGGCGGGCATTGTTGAGGAAACGCGCCTGTATCTCTGTATCCAGAGTTGTGCTAAAACTTCCAAGTAGTTCAATATAGCCCTGAACCGCCGTCAAAGGAGTACGCAACTCGTGCGAAGCAGTCATGAGGAAGTGATTCTTCAAGCGCTCGGACTCCTGCGCCTGTTTGAGCGCCTCACGCAATTCGACATTCAAACGCGCGTTGGTCATGGCAATACCGGCCTGGACTCCGATCTCTTTGAGCATCTCCAGGTGCCGCTGGCTATAGGCGTATGGTTGATAGCTCTGCGTCGAGAGGAAACCCAGCGGCTCTCCACTATAGCGGATGGGCACAAAAAGATACGATTGTGAAGGACGCTCGTTCCCAATCATATCCTGGATCTTCACCGGGTCATCTTCCGTAAAGCGCTTATAGTCCTCATTCGTGGACAATAGACGCCCTACTGTATCATGAAACAGGAGTTGCCTGGTCTGAGGACGAAAAATCTGATATTCCGCCGGCGCGTATTCCACATCCTCATCCATCAGGAAATCCATGACCAGGCTATCGCTGGCGCTGTAGTAACGAGTCACAAAAAACACATCCGCCGGCATCACGCGCCGCACCTGCTCATAGATGGTACAATAGACGGTCTGTAGATCGCGCTGGGCATCGGGAGAGGAGAGGACGCGTCCAATTTCAATGAGCGCGGCGCGTTCTTCGCTGCTCTGGCGGGCCTCCTCGTAGAGGCGAGACCCTTCAATGACGACTGCCGCCTGGTTGGCAAACAATTCGAGCAGGGCCATGGTCTCAACCGTAGGGCGCAGATCATTGAGCGGAGCGCCAGGCAGTAAAAAGCCCAGGAGTAAGTTGTCTCCGCTGACGAGCGGAACGACCATCAGGTCCTCTGCTCGCCAGGCGAGTGCTGAAGGGTGGGGTTGATCCACTGGCGCTGGATTGGGGGCGAGATCATCATGGACAACGACGAAGAAGCTCGCAATGTCGTCGCTCCTGCGCAGCGGCGCTTCTGATGGAATGAAATAGGATTCGCTGAGGCGATAGTCCTGCTGGATCAGTTGCGCGACCACGGCATCTGGGAGAGGATGCTGGCGCAGGTACGCTTCTTCCTTTGCGCTCATACCCGAAGCGGCCCAGGCGCGGAAATACCCTTTGCCATCAGACAAATACAGGGCCGAGTGGCGAAAACGGAGCGCATTGCATGATGCCTCGGTCACCCGTTGCACAAGCACGCCGGTATCCATGTGCAGCCGTAGCGAGGAGCCGATGTCGGTAATATATCTGAGCACCTCGCGTTGCTGCTCTAAAAATGTCTCGGATAGCTGCTCCGGCACGCGTATGTCGTTTTCG
>JBDTHH010000166.1:0-5411 GCA_039937055.1 Ktedonobacteraceae bacterium
TCCATCGGGCCTCCTTTGTTCAGCGAAAATGAAAGAAGTAGTCAGAAACTTTATATTGACACTATACCACAGCCCCCTTATGCTTGAAAGGCAGAAAAGAGCCATGGCTTTTTATCTGAAAAACTGAACAAAGGAGGAACTTGCCTGGCAACCAGACGCAGAGGGGAACAATATTGCCATCACGGTCTGGCATTTCAGCCGCTGGCTGGATGTCGTTGGGCGCGTTTTACAAGGCAGATCGCCTGCCAAAGAGCTATGGCTGGTGCGCGGCTGGGCCGAACGAACTGGCTACAATCCACATGGTATTGGCGAGCAAGGGCTGGGCACGGTGACCGGCTATACCCTGCAAGAGGTCGCGGCCATCCCACGCCTGCGCGCCCAGGATTTGCTCGCGTACCTTGACCAGGTGTGCGAGACTCTGAGCACATTCTTGCGCTCTTTGCCCTCTTCTGAGCCATTGCAGCAACCAGTGTATCCTGGCCATTCGCGCACACAACAACAACTGCTGCAAACGGTTTTCATGGGAAGCTGTGGACATATGGGCGAGATAGAGGCGCTGAAGGCCATGATGAAACGAGCCGGGAATGTAAACCAGGGCTGATTGCCCTGGTTCGCATAGGGGCAAGATGATTGCGATGGTGACCTGGACAAAGACCCCCAATAAGGTCTATACTTGGCTAAGCAGATAGGTGTACGATTATATGACATGGCGTGGTAGCGCTGGCTTGCGCCCGCCCACTCGCCATGTGACATAGGGAGCAGGTTGTTGCATGCGTGATAGACTCTTCTCCAGGAATCTTCGATCATTGACGCCTGTGCCCGTTGGAGATGGCTCTCGACCACCACTCGTGCAGCAGAACCCTTCGTGGTGGTCGCTCTGTAGCGCCTGGTTGCACTATCACAGCGTGCAGTTACGTTGGGATGTCGAGCGGCAACTGGCGCGGCTCTTAGGGCGCCGCTGGGGCGCATAATGCTCCTCTAGGGTTCCTCCAGAAAGGTGCGTTGCTCTTTGAAGAGCGAACTTGTGCGCACCATGCGCGGGCGCAGTGCGGACCGCTTTTTGTAGTCGGGGTATTTGCGCTCCATACGACGCCGTTGTTTGCGCAGTTTGGCCTCCATGAACTCGGTGGAGAGACGGCGATACAGCGTCTCCCACTGGTCCAGCACCTGTATGCGGTCGTGTGGCGCGATAATCTCCAGGCTCTTTGACCCCATGCGCGCCCGCATCTCTCCTTCGGCCAGTATCGTGTCGATCTGATACGCCAGTTCTTCGCTGTTGCCGGGCTGGAAGACGAAGCCGTTCTCGCCGTGGTGGACCAGTTCGGGGAGGGCATAGGCGTTGGCGGCGATGATGGGCAGGCCGCAGGCCATGGCCTCCATCGTGGCCAGGCTCTGTAGATCCGCTTCGGAGGGGATCACGAACACGTCGGACATGTGGCGAATGGCCAGCAGGTCGGCATCGCGCACATAGCCCAGGAAGGCCACGCGATCACCGAGTTGGAGCCGTTCGGCCTGCTCGCGCAGCTCCATCTCGGCGGGACCGGTGCCCACGAGGGCGATGTAGGCGTTGCCTTTCAAGCGCGCGGCGGCTTCCAGCAGCACATCTACCCGCTTCTCCTCGCTCAAGCGATTGACGTGCAGCACCAGCGGGCGATCTTTGGGCAGGTTGAAGCGGTGGCGCACCTCCTCGTTGGGCGGGCCGGGCGAGAACTTCTTCAGATCGATGCCGTTGGAGATGACCCCGGCAGGCGCGCGCAACCCGTGCTCATAGAGCAGATCCATGGCCGTTGCGGTCGGAGTTGTGACATACTCGCAGCGGTTGCAAAAATGGATCAGGTACCCGTACGAGATATTGCTGAAATGCTTGCCGAACAGGGGGTCCGAGGTCAGTGAGCGACTGATATTGATGGGCAGATAATGATTCGTGGCGATCACCGGCTTGCGCAGGCCGCCGGCCAGGATCTGGGCGATGTTGCCCAGGACGACGGGCGAGTGGATATGAATGATGTCGGGGTCGGCCTTCTTCAGCAGATTGCGTATGGGCACGAAGGGCAGGAACGGGATGCGTAAATCCTTATAGGTGGGCCATTCAAACGAAGAGAAGCGATAGACGCGTACCTTCTGTTCCAGGCGCCGCACATCGCGCGACCCCTGGCTGGGCGCAACAACCCACACCTGGTGGCCGCGGTTCGCGAAATCGACGGCCAGGCCATGTGTTACGGTTGGCACGCCGCCCACCATCGGCGGATACTGATCGGTGACGATCACGATACGCATGTCTATCGCTCGTTTCTTAAAGAGCCTCCTGGTATCTACTCCGTTATGCGCCAGCGCTGGCTTCAGCGTCGGCAGCGGGGGCAGCCTCAGCGGGGGCAGCCTCAGCAGCGGCCTCTTCAACTTCCTTCTCAGCGCGTGAAGCAACGACCTTCGCAATGGCTTCGCCAGGATCGGTGATCAGCACGACATTCGCCGGTAGCACCACATCGCTGGCGTGTAGGGTGGCGTCGATCTCGGCCAGGGAGCTGATGTCGATATCGAGATACTCCAGGATATCCGACGCGCGACACTCTACTTCGAGCGCGTCCATCAGGTGCAGCAGGACGCCGTTTTCGTTCTTCACTGCCGGCGACTCGCCCACAAAGTGTAGCGTGGTCTTGACATGCACGCTCTCGTCCATGCTGACGCGGAAGAAATCGATGTGTAGGATCTTGTCAGTACACGGATGATGCTGGATGTGCCGGACCAGGACGGTCTGGGCGGCGGTGCTACCGGGTATGCGTAGCGATACAATGCTCGTCAGCCGGTTCGCGCGCCGGAAGCGGTCAAAGGCCACGGCGTCGATCTGGATGGCCTCCGGCGTCTCTTTGTGGCCAAAGATATTCGCTGGGATGATGCCCGCTTTGCGCAGCCGCTTGGTTTTCTTTCCCAGCACCTCGCGGCGCGCCACTTCTAGTTCTACCTGTTGTGCCATACATCCTCCAGGCGCCCACCAGGGACGCCTCTCCTTTTTAAAATTTCGCTATTTAAAATTTCGCTTATGTGTGCTTTTTCAGCGCGGTTGATCTTCTCGTTGTAAAGAAGCTCAGCAGTTCTTCGGTGGGCATGGCATTGAGCACATCGCTGGCACGCAGCCAGCCCTTGCGCGCCATGCCAACGCCGTAGCGCATATCATCCAGGCCCGTGATGACGTGGGCATCCGGGTCGATAGGTATCTTGATCCCTTTGTCGCGCGCCTTGTGCAAGTAGCGCCAGTCCAGGTCGAGGCGCGATGGGTGGGCGTTGATCTCGATGCAGGTGCCATGCTCGGCGGCTGCCGCGATCAGCGCCTCTATGTCCAGGCTATAGCCCTCCCGGTTCAGCAGCAGGCGCCCGGTGGGATGCCCGATGATGTCTACGTATGGGTTGGCAACGGCGCGCAGCATGCGCCGCGTCTGTTCCTCCGGCGCGAGATTGAAATTGCTATGGATGGAGGCCACCACAAAATCCAACGTTGCCAGCACCTCGTCCGCGAAGTCCAGCGACCCATCCTTCAGGATATCACATTCTGTGCCTTTCAGGATACGCAGGCGCCCGGCGAACTCAGCGTTCAGGCGGTCGATCTCCTCTCCCTGGCGGCGCAGATCATCCTCGTTCAGACCGCTCGCGTAGGCCGCGGCCTTGCTGTGATCGGTGAGGCCCAGGTACGCCAGGCCGCGTTCAATGCAGGCCTCCGCCATCTCGTGAATGGTGTTGTGACCATCGCTCCATGTTGAATGAACGTGTAGCACGCCACGCAGGTCACTTTCCTGTACCAGGGTAGGAAGAGTACCATGGATGGCGGCCTCGATCTCGCCCATGTCCTCGCGCAGTTCCGGCTCGATATAGGCCATACCGAGCGCGGCGTAGATGTCGGCCTCGTTCTTGCAGGGAACTGGCTCCAGGTTGGGTTCCTTGCCCTTGAACAGCCCATAGTCGTTAATAGTCATGTTCATGGCGAGCGCGCGCCGCCGCAGGGCGATGTGGTGCTCTTTGGAACCTGTGAAATGATGCAGGGTGGCGGGAAACTGGCTGTCATTGACGATGCGCAGGTCCATAGCCATGCTGGTGTGCAGCACCACGCTCGATTTGGTCTCACCCTTGCCGGTGACCGCCTGAACGGCGGGCTGGCTGGTGAAGAAATCCATGATCTGTCGCCTGACCTCTACTCCTGCGTCGTCGGCTATGCTGGCCACCATATCGATATCCTTCACCGTCTCGCGACGGCGGCGCAGGCTCCCGCCAATCTCCAGGCGCACAATCCCTGGCAGGCTCGCCAGCGCCTCGCGCAGGGCCACGGCCTCCTGCTCGCCGACGGGATACAGGAAGCGGTCGGCATGCTGGCTCAGGAAGGCGATGCCCTGCAAGATATTATCCTGGGTCTTTTTGCCGAAGCCGGGGATGTGCGCGACCTTATCTTCTTTACATGCCTGCTCCAGTTCAGCGATGCTGTGTACCTGCAACTGCTCGTAGATGGTATTGATGCGTTTGGGACCCAGCCCCTGGATACGCAGCATATCGAGCTTGACCTGCGGCGTGCTGGCGCGCAACTCGTCATAGACGGCCATATGACCGCTGTTGACGGCCTCTTCGATGCGCTTGATGATGGTCGATCCCAGCCCCGGCACTCCCTTGAGCTTGCCCTCGCGCACCAGTTGCGTGATGTCGCCGTCGAGGCCGTTCACGGAGCGAGCCGCGTTCTGATAGGCGCGCACCTCGAACTGGCTGCTCCCTTCCTTGAGAGCCAGCAGCGTGGCGACATCATCCAGCAGTGTGGCGACCTGAGCCTTGTCCATCATCTATCCGCTTTCCAGGCTAATCTACCCGCAAGTCGAACGCTTCCGGCTCGCGCAGGGCCACCTCAAAGGGATTGCGTCCCTTGAGGTCCCGGTTGAGGTACTTTTTACAATCGAAATGCACCACCAGCCAGCAGAGCCAACCGGTGGTCACAAAAACCGCGTCCCACGGTTGCTCGCCGTCCATAGTCAGCAGCTTATTGCAGACAAAGCAGCGTGCCATCCCCGCCTCCACGGCGCGCTCAAACCAGCGCATCACAAACCAGTGGAAGTCCTCCAGGGTCATCATCTCCAGGCTTGAGGCTGGGTAGCCAAATTGCACGGGGTCGGGGCATTCGCGAAAGTCGTCTCTGGCGCGGCTCAAGGCGATGATTGGCGCCCTGACCGTTACTTTGACCTCATCGTGCTCCGGGTCCTCTGCGCCCGTCGTCACACTGTGCAATAACAGGCCTTCGCGAGCAAACCATACCAGCAGTTCTTGTCTCATAGCGTTGCCCACACTGTATCATGCATCGGCTTAGCAGTCAACTTTTTCGCGCAGCTATTGGCATCCCATCCGTGCATTAGGGTGCCTGAAAACGTGTTGGTGAGACGTAGGGG
>JBDTHH010000167.1:0-11762 GCA_039937055.1 Ktedonobacteraceae bacterium
GTGCGTTTCGGCAGTTCGACGACCTGGGCGACGATGACGGTGATATTATCCTCGCCGCCACCATCAAGGGCTAGCTGAACCAGACCATCGGCCACCTTTGACAGCTCAAGCTCCGAATCAGCCAGCACCTTCTCTATGGCAGGATCGCGGGTCATGTCCCACAGACCGTCCGAGCAGAGCAGCAGCTTATCATTGAGTTGGAGCTGCACCAGGAAGGGATCAACCTCCACGCCTGACTTCTCGCCCAGGCTGCGATAGATCTGGTTGCGCTTGGGATGGGTGTAGATATCATCAGGTTTGATAATACCCGCGTCTACCAGGCTGGCAACCACCGAATGATCGTGAGTCACCTTCTGGAGTCCCTGACCTTCACGATACAGATAGGTGCGGCTATCACCGACATTGGCCACATAGGCGGTAGAGCCGATCACCAGGGTCGTGGTCATGGTTGTACCCATATCGCCACGCACGCGCTGGTTATGCTCGAATACTGCCTGGTTGGCACATTGAACCCCCTCGGTCAATAGTTTCAGGTATTCATCGTTGCTCAAGTCTGTATTCTCGGCTAGCTTTGGCAGCACGAAGTTGACCGCGGTCTGGATCGCCAGGCGGCTGGCATCCTGGCCATTGGCATGGCCGCCCATACCATCGGCGACCACAAAGTAGCCATAGTGCTGCAACTGCGCATTCATCACACGCTTGCCCTGAGCGGCGAAGATGCTATCTTCGTTAGGCCTGTGTTTGCGTTTAATGCCAGGATCTGTGCGCCACCCCACCGAGATGCCCAGCATGCGATTACGCCCCAGGCGGGTTGCTGGAGATGGGTTCTTCTCTGTAGGCGCCTGGCCGATCCCGGCCGGAAAATCGACGGTTGGTTGTTCGCTTACCTGGTTTAGCGGCGAGAATATCGCCGTTGGCTGCTCGCTGATGGGAGCGGGCGGTGCCGGGGGTATAGCGCGCAGCCGCAAGCCTGAGGCCGAAGGTGAAAGCAGGTAATGGCAGTTTGGACAATAGGCCACATCGCGCTGCACCGAGTGTCCACAGTGAGGGCAGAGTATCATAGTTGGAGCGAGCGGTCCATTGCTGGCTGGTACACTATTGTTATTACCAACAGAAACGGCCTGCGGAACGGGTGATGGCTGCGGCACAGGCGATACTGCTTGCGGCCCTTCCTTCTGGCGCTGGATCTCTAACTCGGCCTGGCGTTCGGCCTCCGCTTCCTCTGATTTGAATTGTTTCAGTTCGCGCCTGCGTCGCAGGCCTGCGCGTCCTACCGTCTGTGTCACCAGTATCAACAACAACAGCAGCACTAACACAATGCCCACGCCGATCCAGAGAGCCAGGGGGAGACCAAGCACCATAGGCCAGGTATCAGAAGGAGTTGAGTTTTGTCCTCCCCCGCCCGTGAGTGACTGCCCCTGGGACAAGGCAAGAAAATCCGTCGCGCCCTTAAACTGACTATCCTCATTCAGGATCGCGTGAAAGGCGCTTTGGGCGGCAGCAGTTTTATGCTGATAGTAGTCGGTGACGCCGGCACGCCAGTTCTTATGGAGCGGACTTACACCTTGTAGCGCTGGCATAGCATTATTATGTAGCGCAGAGATAACCTCTGCCAGAGTACGCGGTGCGACTCCACTACCCAGGTACATCCCGGCCAGGTTACCCTGAGCATCCACCACCGGCATCCCTGGCTCATGTTGGGGAGTGTTGGAGCCGCTGATGCTAATGCTTGCGGGAGTCAGCAGGTCCTCGGCCTGGCCCGGCAGAGGAGAGAAGGAGAGCGCCCCTGAGGTATCGGCCATATCAATACCTATTTGAGGAAGTTGATTGCTGATTGAAGAATCAAGGTAAGGCAACTCTTTGGCGGTATGGAATGGCAACAGAGCCAGATTCCTGGCACAGGATAGGGTCGGCATACACCATGAGAGCGGGCTGCTATTAGTAGGATTATTATTACTCAAACAATTAAAGGGGTTAGGCCCACATTGAAGCGTAGCGAGCGGCTGACCCGTGTACAGCGTGCTCGCGAAGATCTCGATCTTAGAGAGTTGCATTGGGCCAAAGGTCACCGGCGAGGTCTGGCAGGTAACCTGGGTAGGATTCACCAGGTCGCCATCGGTTAACACCCAGCTATTCAGCTCTGTAGACATAGGCCCCCAGCTTCTTACCACCACACCAAGTCCAGTACATGAAACGCCCTGCCCGCCAGTGGATATGCCCACCGAGGTAGAGGTCACGCCAGGGGTAGCCGTCCCAGATTTACCGGGAGATGGCGCTGGTTGAGGCTGGTTGGATACATAGGTGGTGCGCAGGCGCACTACCGCGACGCCGGCCAGGTCCAGTGCCTGATTTTTTCCAACGGTGACGCCAGCGCGAGCGGCAGGGAAGGCAAAGGCGACGGTGGGCAGCACAAATTGTAGGGCAATGAGTACTGCGGCGAGTACGAAGGGTATAGACAGTCCTATGCCCTTTCCCTTCTGAGATCTAAAGCTATACGTACTCATTGGCTCTTTCTCCCGTATCATCCAGTCTGTAATGGGATTGCTAGAATGCTGGCTCATCGTCCCATTCTGGCCTGCAGACGCTGCAACATCGCCTGAGCATTGGTATTGGTTGGAGTGCTGCTTACAACATACCCGCACTCGCGTAAGGCATCGCCCAACTTGTTTTCGCGCTCATATACCTGGCTCAGGAGAAACCGTGTTGCATGATCCGCCGGATTCAGTGTAAGTACCTGTACAAAACTACGTTCAGCGAGCGGCATCTGGTTTAAACGAAATGCAAGCTGGCCGATATCGTAATGGAGCGGGAGTTGCAGAGCCGGTACCTGCGGCGCCAGGCGCAATGCCTCCTGAAACTCGCGCAGGGCCGCGTCCAACTGGTTCGTCTTCTGATAACACTGCGCAAGGCGCTGATGGGCTTCAAAGTCATTGCCATTGAGCCGCAACGACTGCGTGTAGGCCGAAATGGCGTCACCGGGCCGCGACAGGATCAGGTGATAGACATCGCCAACCAGCTTATGCGTTTCAGCGTCATTGGGATTCAGCGAGACCGAGCGATTGTACGCCTGGATCGCCAGGTCAGCCGAAGCAGGCTGGCGGCGCGCAAAGACCTGGCCGAAGATCTTATGCACCAACGCATTGTTTGGTTCGAGCGTGTGGGCCTTCTGCACCTCAGCAAAGGCGGCATCAATGCGGCCAGCGGCCAGGAGGCCCAGTGCGCTGGTAATGAAGGAGCCACCGGGGCCTGTCGTGCCATTCGTTGCCTGCGAGGGCGTCATGTTGGGCGTCTGCGGGCCAGGGCCACCAACGAGCGAGGAGATCGCGACGGTAGGCGGCTGCACCATAATGGGCGGCAGGTTCATAATCGCGCGCTCCATCTCGGCAGCATTGCTCCAGCGCTGCTCCAATTGTGGCGCCAGGGCCTTCATCAATACCTGCTCGAAGGCGGGTGAGACATCGGGACGCAGCGTGCGAATCGGCGGGAAGGAGAAGATGCTAGGCTTGTTATTGGCGGCATCGTGATGCGTGAGCACGCGATGCAGGGTGGCGCCCAGCGCGTAGATGTCGCTGCGCGGCTCAGGCATGCCATGCAATTGCTCCGGCGGCGCGTAGCCAATGGTCATGATGATGGTCGACTGGCGCTGCGACTGGAAGGTACGCGCGATACCAAAGTCGATCAGCTTTATTTCGTCGCGGTCCGTGACCATGATATTCGAGGGTTTCAGATCGCGGAAGATGATGGGCGGGCTTTGGCGATGGAGGTAGCCCAGCACGCTGCATATCTGCTGCACCCAACTGCGGGCGCGCGCCTCTGAAACCCCGTGCGCGCCGTTCATACCCGGTACGTTGCCTTCTTTCTCCAACACCTCACCCAGCGTGCGGCCATCGATGAAATCCATCACCAGGTAGTGTCGCCCCTCCTCCACGAAGAAGTCGCGCACACGTGGAATGCAGGGATGATTGAGTTCGAGCAGCAAGGTGGCTTCACGCTTAAACCATTCCACCGCCTGAGTGCGTTCAGCATCACTCTGGAAATCGTCAAGCATCTCCTTCACCGCGCATGGGCGATCAAAGCGCGTGTCAACCGCGCGATAGACGGCGCCCATACCACCGGCAGCGGCCAGGCGCTCTATCTTGTAGCGGCCGCCTGAGAGCAGCACGCCCGGACTCAGGCGCCTGACACCGCTGGAGCGCTCTCCACCCGAAGGAGATATTGATGACTGGGGCGCGGATGGGGGCATAGCAGGCGTCATCCCGCCCGCGCCGCTCTGGGGCGTCGCAGGATTGCCAACCGGCACTGCATTCTTCGGGTCAGATGGATAATTATTTGCCATGTCTTATACACCGCTTAATTATACTGCCCTGAACTCCACTACACTTGTACAGAGATATCGATACGCATGCATAATCCTTATACCATCTGGAGTTCAAGAAAAACATATACTCCATCGCTGGTTCTCATATTGGGCGCATTATACCATACTTTCCCCCGATAGATAGTAGTGAATTGCATAGTTTAAATGCGAAATTACTCACAGGTCGCTCGCCCTGGAGCCGGCCCGCCTGCATACCAGGGTCGCGGGACCGGCAGCGCCCCCTTTTAGCGATCGGTTACAGCGTTGGCATGGGCCGGAAAGCCCTCGAAGGTGGCCAGGCGGCGCGTTGTCTCGCTCAGAGAATCGTAGCCTGCTTGCGTCAGGTAGGCAACGCTGGTACGCTTCAAAAAATCATAGACCGAGGTAGTGGAAAACGTGTGCGCGAAGCCGCCAGTAGGCAATACCGCGTTAGTACCCAGGCTATAATTGCCGGTGCAGATAGGAGTATGGGGACCAAGCAGGATCTCGCCCGCGTTCCGCAGTTCGGGGAGCAGGGCAAACGGCTCGCGCACCTGGACCTCAAGATGCTCCGGCGCATATTCATTCACAAAGGCTACCGCCTCGGCCATAGTGGATGTCAGCACCAGACCTCCGGTACCTTCGGGCGACTCGAAGACGGCGCGGCAGAAATTCCGCCGCCACTCCGGCAGGGCCGCGATCTTCTCCGGCAGCAGAGCCTGCACGGCCTGGATCAGGCGCGGGCTGTCGGTCAGCAGCAAGCTGGAGGAATCGGGGCCATGTTCCGCCTCGATCAGCAGGTCACGGGCCACCAACTCCGCCTCGGCGCCGTCATCCGCCAGCAGGATCGACTCGCTGGGGCCGGCGGGCAGGCCAACGTCCACGGTACCATACAGCAAGCGCTTGGCGGCCGCCACATAGCCGCTACCGGGGCCGGTAATTTTATGAACGCGGGCTATGCTGGCTGTGCCGTATCCCAGGGCCGCGATGGCCTGCGCGCCCCCAGCACGGTATATCTCGTGAACGCCGCACAGATCGGCGGCGACCAACGAAGCTGGATCGACCTTGCCATCAGGTCCCGGTGGAGTACACACGACGATGCGGGGTACACCGGCGATACTGGCGGGCGTGGCGAGCATATACATGACCGAAGGAAAGGCCCCTTTGCCGCGCGGGACATAGAGTCCGACGCTCGTGATCGCCGTGATCTTCTCCCCCGCCATCACGCCGGGCGCCACCTGGGTATACCACTGCTCGTGGGGCATCTGGTGCTCGTGGAACACGCGCACATTGCGGATAGCATGCTCGATAGCGGCGCGGATATCCGGGTCAAGGGCCTGGTAAGCCTCCTCAATCTCCGCGCGGCTCACCCGTAGTCCGCCGGGGGCAAGTTGCACATGATCAAAGCGCGCCGTACACTCAACAAGAGCTTCATCACCGCGCTCGCGCACGGCCTGCACAATGGGGCGCACCTGCTCAATAAGATCATCAATGCGCAGCTCAGAGCGGCGCAGCAGACGCGCGCGCTGCGCTGCGTCCATAGTGGCTAACTGGTAGAAATGAATCATAAAACTGTACCTCTACATTTTGGGCTGGGCGCGCGCCAGTCTGTCAACCTGCAAGGCTGCTTCCAGGTCGCTGCGCATGAAGCGGGCGCCAAAGAGGCCGACGAAACCAGCGATCAGCAGTGTCGGGACACAGGTGATCAGCAGGGCAAAGCTCAGGTCGCCACCGGCCATATTATTCGCAAAGTGTCCACCATGCGTCGGATCTACAAGCCTGGCAATGACACCCACAATTGTGGGCGCGAAAGCATCACCAAAGAGGTGCGCGAACAGCAAAGAGACGGCTACCGCTGAAGCGCGCAGCGCCGAAGGTACTACGTCCTGCGTGGCGGCGGTACTGGGTCCATTATAGACATTGATCAGCACCACCGTCACGAAGAAGCAGATCATGAAGATGACATAGCTATGGATGGTGACTGCCAGGGCGAAAACGGGGGCGCACAGCAGGAAGCCGATGCCGCACACCAGGATGCGTGCACCTGGATAGCGGCGCTGCATGGCATCCGCCAGGTAGGCGCCGACCATCACGCCCACGATGCCGCCGATCACTACCACTACCCCGGAGGTGATCGCCGCCAGGCTCGGTTTCAGGCCGAGGGTATCTTTCTGTTGCAGGTAGATCGGCAGATAGACCACACTTGCTCCCGTTGAAAAGAAGGCGAAGATCTGCATCACAATCAGCACAACCAACGTTCTGATACGCAGCAGCGTGCCGAACTGCGCCAACACATTCTTTGGCACAGCCGGGATATGGGGAGTCTCCACTACCTCAACCTCATTCGCAAACGAGTGGGGATCAGGTGCTAACTCCGCTAACTCCTCTTCATCAGCCTGGTTACGGCGCGGCTCGCGCAGTCGCCAGGTCAGGAACGCGAGCAAGAGGCCGGGAATACCCGTGAAGAGGAAGGCGTAGCGCCACATGCCATACCCCAGTCCTGCCACCACGCCGCCCACGATGAAGCCAATCATCAGACCGATGAGCGAACCCATGGTCCAGCGGCTCATCACCTGCGCGCGCTTTTCGCTGCTATAGCAGTCGCTCAGCAGAGCGGTCCCGGCCGGGAAGTAGCCCGCCTCACCGACGCCCAGGACCATACGCGAGAGAAACATGGTAAAGAAGCTATTCGTGAAGGCGGTAAACACCGTTGCCAGACTCCAGATCGTGATACAGACCGCGATGACATTCTTGCGGCTACCACGGTCGGCCCAGATGCCAAAGGGGATCGTACCAAGGGTATACACAATCAGGAACGCGGACGCAATGTAGCCAACCTGGTCGATGCTCAAGTGCAGTTCCTGGGCGATGACATTGGACGCGCCCGTGAAGACATAGCGATCCATGTAGTTGAGCAGGTTAATGGCAAACATCACGAAGAAGATATACCTGGTATAGCCGGCCGTGCGCCGCCGGGAGCTTCCAGAGTCAGCGGTGACAGATGAAGCAGCCTCACCCATGTGGTCGGACCCCCTGTGGGAAGATAAGGGAACAATAACAGGTGCTGTATTGGATACGCCAAATGTACCATAGATTGAGGCAAGAGGGAAGAGGGCGCTACGATCCGCGTAGGCTAGGGCGCAGGCCAGCGGCGCCCCTACACGAAATATCCCCGCCTTTATGGTATAATCTCTCCTGAACAACCGTTCTTATCGCAGACAAAAAGAATGGCACAGGGTATCACATTATCTGGAGAGGTTAGCCAATATGCCTATACGTCAACTCGCACCCGATGTCGCGGCCAAGATCGCCGCCGGGGAGGTTGTTGAGCGGCCCGCCTCCGTTGTCAAGGAACTGCTTGAGAACAGTATCGACGCGGGCGCGACGCAGTTGCGCGTTGACCTGATGAACGGCGGCCTGCAACTTATTCGCGTCACCGACAACGGTAGCGGCATTCCGGCCGACGAGTTGCCTCTGGCGCTGTCGCGTCACGCCACCAGCAAGGTCGCGCACATCGATGACCTGGAGCATATCCGCTCCCTCGGTTTTCGCGGCGAGGCCCTGGCGAGTATCGCGGCGGTGGCTGATGTTGTGCTGATCAGTCGCCCGCGCGGCAGCGAGCAGAGCGCGCAGGTGAGCGCCGCCAACGGCGAGATCTCGCATGTCAGCACGGTGGCCTCGCCCGAAGGCAGCATCATGACCGTGCGCAACCTCTTCAGCTCTGTACCCGCGCGTCTGAAGTTCTTGAAGAGTCGCAACACCGAGGTCAGCCACTGCCTGCACCTGCTTGAGCAGTACGCGCTGGCCTATCCTGAGATACGTTTCAGCGTCTCCAGCGAGGGGCGGCAGATCTTCAACACGCCCGGCGATAGGCAGCTCCTCAGCGTCTTGATCGAGATCTATGGCTTGCAGGTTGCGGAACAGATGGTGCCGATCAGCAGTCCACCATCCGACGACGAGGAGCGGCCGGTAGTCAGCGGCTATGTCAGTCGGCCCACCTGCTACAAGAGCACGCGCCAGCACCTCTCGTTCTTCGTCAACCGGCGCTGGGTGCTCAGCCGCATGCTCAGCACCGCCGTGGAGGAGGCCTATCGCACGCTCCTGCTTGGCGGCCGCCACCCCATCGCCGTCGTCAACATCCAGCTCGACCCCACGCTGATCGATGTCAACGTTCACCCCGCCAAGACCGAGATTCGCTTCCTCAAGGAGCGGCGCGTCTATGCGGCCGTCATGCGCGCCGTACGTCGCGCCGTGCTGGAAGAGGCCGATATCCCAACCTGGCGCTCCGGTGCGCCCGCACCGACCAGCGCGAACACTGGCACTCCCACCCCTGCCGCTGCGTCTGCTAGCAACGATGATGTGGATGACATCCCGTTCGATGATCTCGATGCCGCGCCCTCGCCGCCTACAGAGCTATCGCCTGCCGAGGATGGTCAGTTGCCTGCCTTCCCCCAGTCCAACCCCTGGATGACGGTCACCGAGGAGGAGACCGGCACCCGGCCGCCCCTGCAATCGCGCCTGTGGCAGAGCCATATCCGCCCCCTGCGCACTGATGGCCAGCAGACAGGGCGCCCGCAAGGGACGCTCGTACATATTGACATGGAATCCGTGCCCACTGAAGAGCGAGATGTAGCAGAGCGCACACAAGGGGCGCCCATCCATACCGGTATAGAATCCATGCCTGCCGAAATGCAAGACGTGTCCCAGGATGTCGGGGCTCCCCTTGCGGGTGCTCTGCCGGCCCAATCCGCTGATACTTCCCAGCCAGTGGCCGCCCATGATTTCCCCGAATTGCGCGTCATCGGGCAGCTTTTGCAGAGCTATGTGGTCACCGAGGGGCCGGGGGGCATGTACCTGATCGACCAGCACGCGGCGCACGAGCGGGTACTGCTGGAGCGCATGGTGACGGCGCTGAAGGCGCGCGCGCCTATCTCGCAGTTGCTGCTGACGCCTATGCAGATCGAACTGGCGCCGGTCGAGTTGGAGGCCATCGAGGAGCATATGGCGGGACTGGAGCAGATCGGCTTCGGCCTGGAGATACTTGAGGATGCTGCATTGCAGGTGAAAGCCGTGCCGAACGTGCTTATGAAGCAGTTGAACGTGCGCTCGCTGCGCGAATTGCTGGTGGAGATGACCGGGCCGGAGCGCGCGGGCTACAGTCAGACCTGGGAGGAGCACGCGCTGGCCAACGTGGCCTGCAAGGCGGCCATCAAGGCCAACTATTTCCTGACAGTCAGCGAGATGCGCGAGTTGATCGAGCAGTTGGCGCTGACAAGTGCGCCGTACAGTTGTTGTCATGGACGACCGACGATGGTGAGCTTCAGCGCGTCGGCCTTAGAACGTGAATTTGGGAGGCGCTAGTGCTTGCCAATGTGCTAACTTCCGCCGCCAGTTGGAACGAGGGGCAACCGCTGCTGGCCTACCTGGTGCCAGCATCCCTGGAGCATCAGGTGCGCGCCGGCCAACTGGTGGCCGTTCCCTACGGAGAACGCGTTGTCGAGGGCATCATCTGGGACATCCAGGCTGACGAGAGCGATGCGCTAGAACTCTCGTTGCAGGAGGATGATGTCGAACTGCGTCCACTGCACTCGATCCTCGATCCAGAACCGGCGTTGTGGCCGCACCAACGCGCACTGGCCGAGTGGATGGCTGACTATTATGTCACGCCCCTGGCCCAGGTGGCTATGATGATGCTGCCCCCCGGTCTGATGCAGAGTTCGCGCATCGTGCTGACGCTGGTCGATGCCAAGCAAGCGAGTGCATCCCTGGTGGGCGCCCGTAACTCCACACACGGCTCACGTCTGCCCGCTGATGCTGAGACGGAGCCGCAGATTGCCTCGCCACAGCTCCAGGCCGTCATTGGTTGGTTGCTTGAGGATAGGGAACTGGACATTGAGCAGCTCAAGGAGATGCTGGGGCCGACGCGCGCCAAAAAGCTGTTAAAAGAGGCCGCCGCCAGCAATCTGATCGCGCGCGAGCCGCAGTTAAGCGCTCCGCGCACCCGCCCCCGTCGCCAGCGCGTGGTGCGCCTGCTGATTGAGGGGGAAGCACTCAAGGCCTGGCGCGCGCAAACGGAGGCGCGCTTGCAGCAGAGCCTGCCCGATCCCGCCACTATCGCCCTGGCGCCCGATAACGTGCGCCGCAAGTCGAAAAAGAAGCTAGCCGCGGCCAGCACCACTTCGGGTGTCTTCGCCGCCAGCGCCTTGGCGCTCACCCCGCAGGACCTCGCAGGCCTCCAGGCGCAGCGCCAGCTTGCCGCCGTTGAACTCTTGGAGCACAGCACGCACCGCTCAGGGGCGACCAAATACTGGACGCCCAACAAGCTCTGCAAGGCCAGCGCGCTGACGCCCGCGCAGTTGCAGACGCTGGTGCGCGAAGGCATCATCGCCATCGAGGAGGGCGTCGAGGTGCAGCGCGATCCCATGCAGGAGCGCGCCATCCCCATCAGCGAGCCGCTGCCCCTGACCCGCGACCAGCAGAAGGCCGTGCAGCAGATCCTCGACATGCAGGCCGTCGCCAAACCGCTGCTGCTGCATGGCGTCACCGGTAGCGGCAAGACCGAGGTCTACTTGCAGGCGCTGGAGCCGATCATAGCGCAGGGCAAGCGCGGCATCGTGCTGGTGCCGGAGATCGCCATCACCACGCAGGCCGTACAGCGCTTCGCGGGCCGCTTCCCCGGACGCGTGGCCATCATCCACAGCGCGCTCAGCCCTGGCGAGCGCTACGACGAGTGGCGGCGCATCAGGTCGGGCAAAGTAGACGTGGTGGTCGGCTCGCGCTCGGCCCTCTTCGCGCCGCTGCCCAACCTCGGCATGATCATTCTGGACGAAGAGCACGAGCCGGCCTACAAGCAGGACGAACGCAAGCCTACCTATCACGCGCGCGAGGTGGCCCTGGTCATGGGACAGCTCCTGCGCATCCCGGTGGTGCTGGGCAGCGCCACGCCGGCGGTGGAGACCTTCTATCGCGCCGAGCAGAAGATCTATCGCATGGTCGAACTGCCCAACCGCATCGACGCCACGCTGCCCCCCGTCGAGGTCATAGACCTGCGCAGCGAGCTGCACGCTGGCAACACCAGCATCATCAGCCGTCGCCTGCACGCCGAGATCGAGCGCGTGCTGGGTCTGGGCCAGCAGGCGATCCTCTACCTCAACCGACGCGGCGCCGCCAGTTGCGTGCTATGTCGCGACTGCGGCTACGTGGCGATGTGCGAGCACTGCGATGTGCCCCTGACCTATCACGCCACCGAGCGCATCCTGCTCTGCCACTACTGTAGCCAGCAGAACAAGGTGCTGCGCAATTGTCCGCAGTGCGGCGGCTCCAGCATGCGCTACTTCGGCCTCGGCACCGAGCGTGTGGTCAGCACGATTGAGCACGACTTCCCCACGGCCCGCCTGCTGCGCTGGGACCGCGACACGGCGCGCAC
>JBDTHH010000168.1:0-6135 GCA_039937055.1 Ktedonobacteraceae bacterium
CGCCTCCTCCTGAGCGGGCTCGTCCTGGGGAGGTTCCTCTATAGGGATCGCATGCTCCTCGCAGTAGGCGCGGATGGCGTTGGTAAAGATCGCGAAATAGGCCTGTAGCTTGTTGCGGCCCACACCGGGGATCTCGGAGAATTGCGCCTGGCTCACGGGTCGCTGGTGGGCCATGGCCTCCAGGCTGGTATCCGGGAACACCACGTAGGGCGGCACGCCCTGGTCGTCTGCGAGTTGCTTGCGCAGGGCGCGCAGGTGCTGGAACAGTTCCACCTCTTCGGGCGCCAGAGTAATGCGGGCGCGTGTCTTCTCCTGGCGCGGGCGTCTGGAACCTGTTGCCAGTGTCGCCTCGGTCTCCTCAACGGGCGCCGTCAGCGCTTCAACGGATCTGGGGATCTCGACGATGCGTTGCTGGAGCAGGACCTCGCGCGATAAGGCGTTCAGCCTGGGTATCGGGAAGCCATCGGTGCTCTCGCTCAACAACCCCTGTTGCTGCAAGGCCCGGCCCACGCGTAGCCACTCGTCCGCGCTCAGGTCTCTACCGATGCCGTAGGTCGAGACGCGCTCGTGACCATTATCGCGAATCTTCTGCGTATTGGCGCCGCGCAACACATCCACGATGTGCCGCATGCCGAAGCGCTGGCCTGTGCGGTAGATACACGATAGGAACTTGCGCGCGTCAAGCGTGCGGTCCTCCACTACTATCTCGCGCATACAGTTATCGCAGTTGCCGCAATTCTCTTCCTGCACCCTCTCGCCAAAGTAGCCCAGCAGGACGCGGCGGCGGCACACGCTGCTTTCGCAGTAGGCCATCACCTGCGCCAATTGCTGTATGGCGATGCGTTGCTCCTGCTCATCGGGCTTCTGGCCGATCAGGTACTCGATCTTGATGCGGTCGCCATAGTTGAAGAAGAGAATGCACTGTGCGGGCTGTCCATCGCGGCCCGCGCGGCCGGACTCCTGGTAGTAGCCTTCGAGGTTGCGCGGCAGATCGTAGTGGATCACCGCGCGCACATCCGGCTTGCCGATGCCCATGCCGAAGGCGATGGTCGCCACCAGCACCGGCACATCGTCGCGAATGAAGCGCTCCTGATGCGCAGATCGCTGCTCGTTTGTCAGGCCCGCATGGTAGGGCAGGGAGCGAATGCCATCCTGCTCAAGGGAGGCGTGAAGCGTCTCGACGCCTTTGCGACTGTGACAGTAGATGATTACCGGGGCATCGCCATAATCGCGGAGCAGGTGCAGCAGCTCCCGGTAGGACTTCTGGTTCTTGGAGCGCACCTCGTAGGAGAGATTGGGGCGATCAAAACTGGCGATGTGGACGTGAGGCCTGCGCAGGCGGAGTTGCGTGAGAATATCGTCGCGCACGCGCTCGGTCGCCGTCGCCGTGAGCGCCAGCATGGGTACTTTTGGGTAGCGCGCGCGCAGCTTGCCCAACTGGCGGTACTCCGGGCGAAAATCGTGGCCCCACTCACTGACGCAGTGTGCCTCATCGACCGCCAGCAGCGACAGGCCTACATTGTCCTGAATCTGGTCGAGGAAGAGGAGAAACGAGTCACTCATGAGTCGCTCAGGGGCAACATAGAGCAGTTTGAGCCTACCAGAGGCGACCTCGCGCTCGCGCTGTGTACGCTCATAGGTGCTGAGCGAGCTATTGATGAACGCCGCCGCGATGCCGTTGGCCAGCAACCGATCTACCTGGTCCTGCATCAGTGCGATCAACGGCGAGACCACTATCGTCAGGCCGGGCAGCAGCAGGGCCGGCAACTGGTAGGTCAGCGACTTCCCGCCGCCGGTGGGCATCAGCACGAAGGCATCCCGCCCGGCCAGGGCGTGTCCTATAACTTCCTGTTGCCCGGCACGAAAGGCCTCATGCCCAAAATAGTCTTTGAGGGTCTGTTCGAGTTCACGTTCGATATGCTCTACATGTACATCCAAGGCGCGAAGAACTCCTCCCGGCTCGTCTTGCCGCGCGTTCTGCATCTAAGCTATCTTGCGGCGCGAGCCACCAACCACATCAATCCACGTCTATCAATGCAAAGATGCTGCATTGCTGGCGGTCTTTTCCGTATGTCAGACATTATTGTACTGAGATTGTTCACTGCGTGTCAAGCCTGTAGGGCGTGCCCAGGTGGCACGTCCTACGGAGGAAACCTTCAGGCTATAACAGCTTCTGCGAGTTGCTCACGTACTTTCTTGCGCGCAATGGAGACCGATGCCTTGAGATTGCGCGCCTCTTGCTTATCGCTGGGCCATTCCACGGACTCGACCTCGCACCCAAGTGACTTGAGCATGCGTACCAGGGGACGTATATCGTCCAGCCGCTCATTTAAGTAGCAGATGATGGCGCGGCGCTGCTTATGCGGTAGGGTGCTGATAGCAAGAGCGAGCCTGGCCAGGTATTCCTCCGTCCCCTCGTTGATTTCATATATCCAGGCGGGATCTTGCAGGAGCTCGCTGTTCGCTCCTAGTATGCGGCCCTGCGACAATTCGCCATAGTCATCTAGCGGTAGGGGAATGACCTCCTTGTGACGGCGCATCATATCGATGGCACTCGTCGTAGCTACCGTGTAGATGTACGCACGCGGGTTGTCAATAGGGCGCTTCTTCCTGAGGATGCACAAGAGTTTCCAGCGGATACGCTGTTCCAACTCATCGATCTCCAGGTCCACCTCTTCCTTACGAAAGAAACCACATGGCATGGCCTTTCTGGCCGCGGCCTTGATGTACGCGTTATGCCGTTCAAAAAACTCAGCTTCAGGATCACTATCGCAGGAGGCAACCCCGCATAGAACGAAGGTGTTCATCATTTTCTCCTTTTGCTGCCGTGCATAACCCCACTTGACAGGTTAAGAGGAGGCACTAGAACGAGTAACCGCGCTACAGGATGACCAGCATCGAGCCGGCAAGGAGCATGTAACTATTCTTCTGTCCTTATTTTAAAATATTCATATGATTGTTTCGATACAAGGCTTTTTCATGTTTGTTGTTTTACTGGTTAGCTGTTGACAAATTTGTTTGTTAAGTACTATACTAGAGTGGCTCTAATAGTAACAGGATTTTACAAGCAAACAACGTAGGTGTGAGCAATAAAATACGTAATATGTGTTCGATAGTATGGATTGTCTTACAGTAGAGTAATAACATTACAAGTTACAGTTGTCAAGTAATTTGTTGCTATTTATTGTTTGTTTTCTGGCAGGGGCAATCATGGGACGGAAAGATAAACAGATACCGGTACAGGATAACGGTGAGCTTGCGATAGGAGCGCGCATGAGAGCCGCGCGGCAGCAGAAAGACATATCGCTGACGCATTTTGCGCAGCGCCTGGGCTATACCAAGAGCTATCTGTCGGCCGTTGAGACCGGGAATAGTATGCCGTCTCAGGAACTGATTGAACGCTATGAGCAGGACTTGGAGCTTGAACCCGGCTCGCTTAGTCGTCCCGTGGATGAAGAGGAGAGAGGGGAGCGTGGGCAGGTACCTGCGAGAAGGGTCGTGCGTGAGCAGACGGATCATAGTCTGCTCTACAGAGATGGTAGGGGTCGGGCGGAGGAGAGCGGGGCAGTGTCATCTAGCATCATGCACCGGCGCTTTGATTGGGGGGAAGCGCCCAGTGGGGACCGCTTCTATGGACGACAGAAAGAACTGGCCCACGTAGAGCAGTGGATTGTCCAGGATCGCTGCAAGGTCATCTCAATCTTAGGGATCGGAGGTATGGGCAAGACAGCGTTGGCCTCTAAGGGTGCCAGGCAGGTCAAAGACGCTTTCGACTGTGTCTTCTGGCGCTCGCTGCAAAGCGTCCCGCCCCTCAGGAACATTCTAGAGCAGTGCATCCACTTTATCTCGGATCAACAGGGGACGGATCTCCCCACCAGCGAAGAGGAACTGATCACCATCCTGATCAATCACCTGCGCGCGCATCGCTGTTTATTGATTCTGGATAACTTCGAGTCTGTTTTAAAGTCTGAAAACTGGGCAGGTGATTACAAAGAGGGGTACGCGGGATATGGTGCGCTGCTGCAACGCGTAGGCGAGTCTGAACACCAGAGCTGCCTGATACTGACCAGCAGGGAGAAGCCCCGCGAGATACCGCGTTTAGAAGGTATCCGTCTGCAGATTCGCTCTATGGGCATTTCTGGCGTCGAACTGACTGAGGGACGCAGGATTATTGAAGAGGAAGGTCTGGAGGGCAGCGAGGAGACGCTGGCAAAATTTATCAGGCACTACTCAGGCAATCCCCTGGCGCTGAAGCTGGTCTCCTCGTCGATTCGCGAATTGTTTGGCGGCAATATCGACGCTTTTTTGGGACAGGGCGGGACCGTTTTTGGCGATATCTACACCCTGCTCGCGCAACAATTTCATCGCCTGTCGCGGCAGGAACAGCAGTTGATGTACTGGTTGGCGGTCGAACAGGATGCCGTCACTGTGCAGGAGTTAGGTGCCAACATCGTTCCCTCCATCTCCATGCGCTCCTTGCAAGAAGCCTTAGAATCGTTGCGTCGCCGCTCGATGATTGAGGGAGGAGAGCGGCTGAGTCTGCAACCAGTGATCATGGACTATGTGATCGAAGACTTTCTCGAAGAGGTCTACCGGGATATTGAAGCCGAGGAATTCCGCCTCCTGGCCAGCCATGCGCTGATGAAGGGCCAGGCCAAAGATTTTGCGCGCGAGGGCCAGGTACGCCGCATCCTTGAGCCGTCGGTCAGGCACCTGCTCCTCATGTATGGTCAAGAGGAAAGCGAGCAGAAGCTCAAGGGCATGCTTGCACGCTTACAGCAGCGCAACGACCGTGCCCCCAGCTACGCCGCTGGCAATCTGCTCAACCTGCTAATCCAGTTACAGGCCGATCTCAGCAATTTCGATCTGTCGCATCTGGTTGTGCGCCAGGCGTATCTGCCCAAGACAGCGTTGCCGGGGGTCAGTTTTGTGGACAGCGACCTCACCATGTCTGTGTTCGCTGATACGTTTGGCAGTGTCATGTCTGTGGCTTTCAGCAATGATGGCGATCTGCTGGCGGCGGGGACAGCCAGCGGGGAGGTACGCCTGTGGGGAGCACATAGTGGCCAGCCAGTTCACTCCTGCGCAGGCCATACCGACTGGGTGCGCTCGGTGGCCTTCAGCCCCGATAGCAAGTTGCTGGCCAGTGGTAGCCATGACCAGACGGTGCGGCTGTGGGATACCAGCACAGGCCTGCTGCTCAAAGTGCTCAGCGGGCACGAGAACCGCATCAAATCGGTGGCCTTCAGTCTCGATGGCACCTTGCTGGCCAGTGGGGGCGACGATCAGACGGTGCGCATCTGGGACGTACAAACGGGCGACTGCCGCTTCGTCCTACGGGGACACGAGAGCAGGGTCTACTCGGTGGCCTTCAGCCCGCACTCCCCCATCCTGGCAAGTGGCAGCGAGGACCAGACGGTGCGGCTCTGGAACGCGCACACCGGCGAGTTTCTTAGCATGCTCCCTGAGCATACAAGCTGGATCTGGACGGTAGCTTTCAGCCCTGATAGTAAGCTGCTGGCTACTGGCAGCGAAGACCAGGCGATACGCATCTGGGAGGTGCAGACGGGTCGCTGCCTTCAGACCTTGCGAGGCCACACGAGCAGAATCTATGCCGTAACGTTTAGCCCCGATAGCGAATTGCTGGCCAGTGGTAGCGAAGACCGCACGGTGCGCATCTGGGAAACCGACAGCGGAGAGCACCTGCATACCTTGCATGGCCATGCCAGCCGCGTCTGGGATGTGGCGTTCAACGCCGAGGGTTCGTGGCTCGTCAGCAGCAGCGATGACCAGACGATGCGTATCTGGGAGGTGCAGAGTGGTCAATGCCGCTATACCTTGCAGGGTCATAACGATTGGGTCTGGGACGTGGCCTTTAGCCCGGACAGCACCTTGCTGGCCAGCGGATGCGAAGATCAGGTGATCCGCATCTGGGAGATGGAGACCCGGACCTGTAACCGCACCCTGCATGCCGGTGCCCATCGCGTGCGCTGCGTGAACTTCAGCCCCGATGGCGAATTGCTGGCCAGTGGCAGCGAGGATGAGCTAGTGCGCCTGTGGCAGGTCAACACAGGTATTGCCCTGGAGACTCTACCGGGACACACGCAGCGTATCCGCTCCGTGGCCTTCAGTCCC
>JBDTHH010000169.1:0-12513 GCA_039937055.1 Ktedonobacteraceae bacterium
CCAGAGCATGACGCCATCGCGGGCCCGTAGCGCCACGAAGTTAGCATTGTCTTCCTGGAGGTAGACGATGCCATTCTGTGCTTGCATGTCTAAGAGCGTATTGCTATACGCCGTTTTGCTCTGCCAGAGCAGAGTACCATCGCCGGTGCGCAGCGCGTAGATCATGCTATATGTTGTATCTGGTGTACCCCTGGCATACATGTAGGTTACGCCACCCGCTACCCCTGCCACTTCTATGTCCGCGAATGGCAAGGAGGGCGGGACCGTGTAGCGCCAGAGCTGCTGGCCATCGCGTGCCTGCACGGCGTCTATGGCCCCGACGTTCGTTTTGATATAGGCAACCCCACCTATCTCGCGTGGCGGGCGCGAAACGACCTCTCCATTGTTGTAGTGCCAGAGCAGGGCGCCGGTGTCTGCACGCAAGGCCTTGATGGAGCCATCGGCGACACTGGTGTACACCACGCCATCCTGGCTAAAGGCGCCCCACAGACCATACTTCTCGGGCTTGTAGTGCCAGAGCAGGGCGCCACTATCCGCGCTTATGGCTTTGATAGAGCCGTCCAACCCCTGGATATACAGCAGGTTATGATCTATCACAGGGACACCGAAACCCATCTCGTTGGCAGTGTATGGGTAGTGCCAGAGCAGGGTGCCATCGCCGGTCTTGAAGATATAGAGCACTGCGTCGTTCATATCCTCGCCAAATGCTGCGTCAACAAATATCTTATCTTGCTCGGCATGCATAAAAATAGTCGCAGGTGCAGATAGAAATGCGTACTGCCAGAGCAGCGAACCATCGCGCGCATTGAGCGCGACTATCATATCGTTTCCTGGAGTATTTGTAGTGAGCGGATAAGCTGTGTCGCCATCTACGATCACCGGGCTAATACCAGGAAACATATTGTGTTTCCAGAGCCGGGTACCATTGTCGGCTCGCAATGCCTCCACGAAGTCGCTGGGATCAATTTGCGTGCTTGGGCTTCCTCGTATTAGTCCACGTACGTACAATGATACAAAATTCCCCTGCGTATTTTGCGCACTCAGGTACACCACTCCATTGATGACGGTGAGCGATGCCGGCATCGCCGGTTTGTAGTGCCAGAGAGGCGTGCCATTGCTGGCACGCAGCGCATACACTGTGTCATCGTCTGAGGTCACATATGCAATCCCATTGACGACAGCTATATCGAGAGCGACTGCTCCCGATTGAGTAGCCGTGGACACGGCTCGTTTTGCGGGAGTGGAGGCAGGTAAGATACTGGAAAGGACAAGGACGAGCAATAGAACGCCGGCCAGCAGCGATATCCCGGTGAGCCAGCTCCGTGCCCTGGGCGAGAGACGGAAAGGTAGCTGTACCACCCTCTGCTTCGGGCCGGCACCTCCCTTCTGGGAATCGAGGTCTACAATTTCAACCTCAAAGTCGTCGTCTGAGATAGTAGGATCGGAGCCGTGCATGTGTACCCTCTAAATTCTGCCAACATGTGGATCGCCTGCAAGAAGTATACATGTATTTGAATTTAGTTATCAATAGTCCATGTTGTCTGGAATGCCCATGCTATGGGCGACAATCTATTTTATAATGCTATGATACCAGAATTTCTTCTGCAAAAGAAGGACTATTGGGTGGAACGCTGCGATCCATCGGGGCTATGACTGGCCCATTGATGCCAATACATTGTCTACAACGCGTTTGTTTCATAGAGAGGATCTATCTTAATGTTGATACAAGTATGCCTGAATGGGAGCCGTGAGCCAGGAGCACACAGCGCGCTCCCCCTATCGCCACAGGAGCTGGCTCGTGAAGCTCGACGCGCTGTGGACGCGGGCGCGGAGTCCCTACACATGCATCCGCGCCGTCCTGATGGTAGCCAGGCGCTCGATCCGCAGACCTGCGGCGCGGCTGTTATAGAGGTACGCGCACACTGTCCCGCCATCCCCACCGGTCTCAGCACAGCGGCCTGGATTGAGCCGGAGCTGCAACAGCGTCTCAAGCTCATCTGGACCTGGGAGGAACTGCCTGACTTCGCCTCGGTGAACTTCTCCGAAGAGGGTGCCGCCGATGTCTGCGCGCTCCTCGTCGCCAAGGGCATCGGGATCGAGGCCGGGCTGGCAACGTTGGAGGATGTGGAACTGCTCCTCACGCTAGGTATTGCCGACCGCTGCCTGCGCCTCCTGATCGAGCCTGGAGAGCCGACGATAGCTGCCGCGCGGGCAAACGTCGAGGCGATTGTACAGCGCCTGGACACGGCTGGCGTGCGCACGCCGAAGCTGCTCCACGGGAGCGAGGCTACCACATGGCCGCTGTTGGTGAACGCCTTGCAGCGTGGATACGCCACCCGCATCGGCTTCGAGGATACGCTGACCCTGCCCAATGGCAACCCCGCGCGCGACAACGCTCAGCTCGTGGCGCTGGCCCGTGAGCTTCGCTGAGGGGAGTGGTCTGCGAAAACCGATACGAAAGGTGTGTTTTCCTGATACACAGGGAGCTTGCCAGGAGATAAGGAACCCTTCAATAATAGGACTGCTATTTGCAAAGTCGCGCGTAGAAGCGCGACATCGTAATCAGGGAGAGGCCTTTCATGGCAATGCCGTTCGTGAGGGAAGAGCGTAGCGTGCAGTTAAGACAACAGAAAGATAGCAATGTAGAGAAGCAAGAGGTGCATGAGCAGATCCAGGTGGAGGAGGAGCGGGTTGGATGCAGTATTGGCATCATGGCCTATAACGAAGAAGCCAATATCGCGCGCACCGTGCGAGCCTTGCTAGAGCAGTGCGTCTCAACGGCGAGCATCGAGGAGATCATCGTCGTTGCCAGTGGGTGTACCGATCGCACGGTGCCTATCGTGGCCGAGATTGCCAGGCAGGACCCGCGCGTGAAGGTCTGCGTGCAGGAGAAGCGCGAGGGCAAGGCCTCCGCCGTCAATCTCTTCCTCAAAGTGGCGAGCAGCCCGATCGTTATATTGATAGGAGCTGATGTCATCCCGGAGTCCTCGGCGATCGAGATACTTTGTGTCCCGTTTAAGGACCCGGCGGTGGGCATGGTGGGGGGGCGTCCCGTCCCGGTCAATGATCGCGCGACATTTATGGGCCACGCGGTCCACCTGCTCTGGCGGCTGCATGACCGCGTGGCGCGCCAGACGCCTAAACTGGGCGAGGTGATCGCTTTTCGAAACGTCATTTCAGGGATTCCGGCCACCAGCGCCGTCGATGAGATCTCCATTCAGGCCCTGATCTCGCAGCTTGGTTATGGCCTGCTCTACAAACCAGAGTGTGTCGTCTACAATAAAGGTCCGGTAACCGTGCGTGATTTTCTGAAGCAGCGGCGTCGTATCTATGCCGGGCATCTCAAAGTGCGCTCGCAGCAGAACTACGAAGCCTCGACCATGAAGATCAGTCCCATTGCGCGCCAGCTCATTGCCTGCCGGCACTTTACCATGAGCACACCCAGGCAAACTCTGTGGACGTTGGGAACCGTGTTGCTGGAGGGCTACGCGCGCGTCCAGGGCTATTATGACTATAGTCGCAAGCGCGAGCATCACATCTGGCAGATGGTGGACTCGACGAAAGATCTGGAGCCGGGTGCGCACAAAGTTCGTCGTGTGTGTAACGCACAGAGCGTAATTGTCTTACGCTTCATTCCGCTGGGCGCCGATGGCGCCGATTTCAATCGCGAGCGCGAAGACCACCAGGCGACGGAGGTTGCGCGTAAACTTCTGCCCTACCTGCGCACGAAGATTCGCAAAGGGGACACGCTCTCGATCAACGGTCCCGGTGTCATGACGGCCGTCATTCGCGCCGAGCAGCAAGGGGCGGAGATTGTGGCCGGGCGTATCAAGCAGTTGGTAGAGGCTGCAACAGTGCGCGTCGGCGTGCGCGGCCGCGAAATGCAGGTCAGCGTGGCCTATAGTACCCTCACATTTGCTTCCATGCCATTGACCGGCGGCATGACCGTCAGCGGCCCCCTGCTCCCTGAAGCCTGAGGCATCACGGGCGTACTTTACAGGTAAAAGCCCATCCATCTGGTACAATCGGACAGAGATAGCCATGGAGGGCTACACCTCTCTAGAAAAGAATTCATCAGGAGGTTCTCTTACCATGCAGTGTAACAGGTGTGGGACTCTGCTTCCCCCGGGCGCGCCAAACTGTCCCCGGTGTGGTATCCCGACTCCTTACAATACCTTGCCTCCAGCGACAGCGTATGGCCAACCACCGTATGTTCAGCCACCACAGCCAGCCCTGTATGGGCAACCGGCGATGGGACCGGTCATGGTCCCACAACAGCAGCGGCGTTCGGGGGGCAGCACTGGCCTCATAGTGGTACTGGTGATTCTGCTGATGTGCGTCTGCCTCGGAACCCTGGTTGGCGGGGGAGTGCTGATCACCAGGCACAACGCAGATGCCACAGTCACATCTATGAACGATGATGCCACGAGCACAGCTCAGAATGCTACATATACAACCATGCTTACTCCCACGCCTTATCCACCTTACACAGAGAGCAACCCTCCATCGGGCGCAACCTTCTATGAAGCCGCTCAACAGGTGATTCCCAGTGCTCAGTTGGCGAGTACCGTCGATAATCAGCACCGACCAACCGAACTGCAATCAACTTTCCGGGGAGGGCAGACGATCTATCTTGTCTACAAATGGGCGCAAGGGAATACCGGCTATGTGCAAACGCGCTGGTATTTTAACGGCGAGATGAAACACACACTCATATCCAAATTGGTGAGTCAATATGCCACCGGTTATGGATATATGAGCACTGGTTTCTACTCTTACGGCAACACCGGCCAGGGAGCAGTGGAGGTCTTCTGGTGTCAGGATGCTGGTTGTAACCACGGTGGTCTGGCCTGGGTGCGGCCGTTCAGCGTGACTGCCAGCTAGGGCTCCAACCTATCAAGCCTATCGGCCTATCAGTGCGTCAAAAAAGATACGATGTACCATATAACTAGCATTGGCGCGAAGTTACATGGTTTTTCCTGAGAAAAGCGCAAGCTAGGAGAAGTTTTGTGTTCGTCCTCTCGGCTATGATGATCACGCTGTGAGATCTGGCAGTTGGTCGGATGTGCCGCATACCTGGCACGTCCATGAGCCACAGGGGCGAGAGAGGAAAACGAACTCCCGACAGTCCAGATCAGAATAATCGACAACCAGGAGAATGGAAATGCTCCTTGACGAGCACTCCTTGCCTGTTGGTCTTCTCTTTGGTATCATCCTCTCTGTTGGGAGGAACAGAAGCCCCGTTGGGAACAACGTCGTGATACGAAAGGTCGTATGCCGAAGATCCCTCTTCACACGCTCATTTGGTCTCGTGAGCATCAACTCTATGAGCTGTACACGCAGGGCCATCTTGAGCAGCGTTTTCAACGAGCAGAGGAAGCGGCCTGGCAAGCATGGCTCAGTGAGGTCGTCTCCTTCGCTTTCCAGGGCGCGTGCGGTCGCCTCAACGTCTACCAGGAGGTGCGGCCACGTGGAGGGTTGTATTGGTATGCCTACCATACCACAGAGGGCCGCACGCGCAAGCGCTATCTTGGACCGACCACGCGAGTTTCGTTCGTCCGTCTGGAGGAGGCTGCACAGGCTCTCGCACGCGAGCCAACAATCTCCTCGTTGGCCAATTCGCACACGCAGCCGCCAGCCGAACCGTCGATGACGCTGCTCTCGACCAAGCTTGCTCCGCCACGCCTTCCAAAATCGCTGGTCGTGCGAGATCGCTTGCTTGCTGACCTGGAGCACACACTCTCGACCCCGTTCACATTGCTGGCCGCTTCTGCCGGGTGGGGCAAAACGACTCTGCTTTCCACGTGGGCCAGCTTGCATCAAGAACAGATCGCCTGGCTGTCTCTGGATTCGCTGGACAATGATCCTTTTCGCTTCTGGGCCGCCGTGATTGCGGCGCTGCGCAGATGTCGGCCAGGCATTGGGGCGGTTGCTCTTGCCCTGTTGCACGAGCCTGTGCCACCTCCCTTTTCCGCGATCCTGACCGTGCTCCTCAATGAGCTCGCTCTTGTGACGGAGCACGCCACTCCTATCGTGGTGCTTCTGGATGATTATCATGTGATCGACCATCAGGGCATTGATGAAACGTTGACCTTCTGGGTCGAGCATTTGCCTCCCCATGTCCATCTCCTGCTCTCCAGTCGCGTTGACCCGGATCTTCCCCTGGCGCGCTGGCGTCTACGGGGACAGTTGGCCGAGATCCGCGCCACCGATTTACGCTTTCGTCCAGATGAGGTCAGCCTCCTTTTGCAGCAGGCGGTGGGACTCTCGCTCTCGGAAAACGAAGTAACGGCTCTGGAAAGGCGCACAGAGGGCTGGGTAGCCGGACTGCATCTGGCGGCTCTGCTTCTGCGCCACAGGGAAGATCGTTCGGCCTGGATTGCGACCTTTACCGGCAGCCACAGCTATCTGCTGGACTACGTGCAGCAGGAGATCCTCTCTCAGCAGCCCGGCGTGCTCCAGGACTTCTTGCTCCAGACGGCGGTGCTCACCCGGCTCTCAGCGCCGCTCTGCCAGGCAGTGACCCAGACGCCAGAGCCGCAGACGTGCCAGCAGATCCTGCAAGAACTGGAGCGGGCCAACCTCTTTCTCCAGCCCCTGGACGAGCAGCGGCAGTGGTATCGCTTGCACGATCTCTTCCGCGAGGCGCTCCTGGCTCTTCTTAAAGCCAAAGACCCAGAGCTGCTCCCTCAGTTGCACCTGCGCGCGGCTCGCTTCTATGCTGAAAAAGGGGAGATACGAGAGGCCATTGCCCATGCCCTGCAAGCGCCAGATTTCTCCTATGCGGCACGCCTGATGGAGGATGGCGCTCAGAGCCTCTGGGTGAGCGGTGAGGCGCAGACCGTGCAGGCCTGGATGGAGGCTCTGCCAAATGCCGTCTTGTGGCAGCACGCTCGTCTCGCCCTCACAGCGGCACTCCGCGTGCTGGAATCCTTGCATGAGACGACTGAGATGGCCTATGCCAGCGCACAGGCGCAGGTGGAACACACGCTCGCGCGCCTGCAAGAGCAGCTTGTGCATCAAGAGAGAAAGGCGAGCGCATCTGAGAGCGAGTACGTTCACCATGCAGATGAACGCACCGTGATCGGGCGGCGTCTGCGTTTGTTGCGCGCCTTGATCGAGACGAGGGCAATTCTCAGGCGGCGCGACAAGGTGCGTCTCGCACAGCTTGCCAGGGAGCTAGAGGGGCTCGATCAGGATGAGGAATTGAGTTGGAACATGATTGTACACTCTCTCTCCTTCTGGCTGACCGAGTCGTTTGAGCGTGAGGGTGCCCTGCTGATCCCGAGGCTCTTGCAGTTCAAGCAGCAGGCAGAACACGCAGGAGATCGGTTGGTGAGCATCAGAGTGATGGAGTGGCTGGCGAATGCGTATCTGAGAGCCGGGCAGATGCAGCAGGTAGAGCGAGAATGCCTGGCCGGGCTTGCCCTGGTGAAACACATCGGTGGGCATACCGCATGGGCAGGCTATCTGCATCTCTTTCTGTTTCACGCCTACTACGCCTGGGATCGCCTGGAAGAGGCGGCTGGCTCCCTCCAACAGACGCTGCGCATCGCGCAGGACTGGCAGCAGGTCGATTTGCTGACATCAGGCCATCTCTATATGACGTGGATCAGCCTGGCACGAGGAGATCTGGCTGCCGCAGACCAGGGGGTGCATCAGGCGGAAGCATTGGTACAGCAAGAGCGCTTTGCGCTCAGCCCTCTCTCGGTGGAGGTTGCACGCGTGCAACACCGGCTAGCTGCCGGTGATCTGGAAGCGGCACGGACCTTCGCGCAGCAGGTGGTGTTCTCCCCACAAGCATGGGACCCCAACGAGAAATGGGCAGTGTTGATGTTGGTGCGTGTGTATCTCGCGCTGCATCAGTTTCCTCGCGCACTTGACTTACTGGATCGCTTCCGAGAGCTTCTTGATCGGCCAGGAGATATCTATATGACGATCCATCTGCTTGCGTTGCAGATCGTAGCTCTATACCAGGCAGGAAAAAGGGAGCAGGCCCTGACCGTCACAGCCCGCTTGCTGGATCTGACTGAGAGAGATGGCTACATTCGTGTGTATCTCGATCAGGGTGAACCCATGAGACAGGCGCTCCTGGCATTCCTCGCTTCTCATACCAGGCAGCATAAACTGATCCGATCCATAGTCTCCTATGCCTCAAAGCTGTTGGCCGCCTTCGAGCAGGTGGAACAAGGCGCACGTATATCCGAGGTCTCGGCAGCGACGCTTTCGCCATCGTCGGCCTTTGCTCCGAAGACGGCTTCTCGCGAGCCCTCGCTTGTCGTATCTCTCACCTGCCGAGAGCAGGAGGTCCTACGCCTGCTGGCTGCTGGAGCCTCCAATCAGGAGATTGCCCAAACCTTGGTGATTTCCCTGGACACGGTGAAAAAACATGTCAGCCATCTGCTCGGCAAGCTGGGAGCCACCAGTCGCACGCAGGCGATTGCCCAGGCGCGTGCCCGCTCGCTGCTCTAGGCCTGTTTCCTCCCAACAGAGAGCCTTTCCGCTCACAAAACTCCCCCTTTTGATACACTTTTGAGGGCTGTATTCGAGGGCACGCTCCTGCTATACTCTCCAAGAGAAAAGAGCACTCCAAACAGAGGAGCAGACACATGCACTACCGCATTTGCGTGCAAGGACACCTTGCGCCTTCCTGGCAAGGCCGCCTGGGGGGATTACACATCGAGCACCAGGAGGCCGGAACGCCCCTGCTCTCAGGATTTCTCCCAGATCAGGCTGCTTTGCATGGCGTGCTCTTGCAGATGATCCGTCTCGGTCTTGTGCTGCTCTCGCTTGAGGCGAGCGAGCATCCACAGGACAGTACCTCTTTTCACGTTGCAGAAGAAAGCGAGGAAGACCACATGATTACCGAACCGAAGATAGAGCATCGGAGCGCGCAGCCCTACGTCGCGATTCGCACCCAGGTGGCGCCGCGAGAATTGGGAAGAGGCCTCTTCTCCCGGCTCCAGAGCGAAGTGCTTGCCTGGTTGGAAAAGCAGGGCATCGCCCCGACTGACGCGCCTTTCATTCGCTATCTCGTCATCGATGATATGATGACAAAGCTCGATATTGAACTGGGCTGGCCTGTTGCAAGTCCCCTGGCAGGCACCGAGCGCATTCGCGCTGGTGTGCTGCCAGCCGGTCGATATGCTTCGCTCGTCTCCATCGGACCGTACAAAGGGAAAGCTCTCATGAAGGCCAATGGGGCGCTGATAGACTGGGGAGCAGAGCATGGCATCGTGTGGGATAGTAAGCAAACCGAACAGGGCGAGGCCTTCGGCGCGCGTTTAGAGTCTTACATCAAAGGACCGGGAAACGAGCCTGATCCAGACAAATGGAAAACAGAAGTGGCGATTCGGGTGGCGGATCAATCGTGACACAAAGAGAGAAGAAGGCAGAGAGAGGAGCAATACCCTATGATCCCCTATGTCGGGAACGGCGATTATTGCTATGCCAACAGTCTATACATGAGTTTGCTTGGGAGTGGGGCCACCCCTGACCAGGTACCCTCGCCAGGCTTTTTAGAATGTCTCACCACGCTGCCCTTTGGCAACACCTATCGCACGAGCACCAGACTCGTGTTGTTCGATGGGTTCGACCCGGATCAGGGATTGACACGTGCGATAGAGACGTTGGGCTGGACGTGTCAATTGGAACGAGGGGGGAATGAACAGGAGGCGTTGAGACGTCTGCGAACGGCCAGCCAGCAGGGTCCGGTGTTGCTCGGCCCTCTGGATATGGGCTACCTGACGTACCATCCCAGCGCTTCCTTTCTTGGAGGAGTTGATCACTTTGTGGTAGTGCTGGAAGTTTCGCAGGACCATGTCCTGATCCACGATCCCAAAGGCATTCCTTATGCCACCCTACCATTCGAGGCGCTACTGCAAGCTTGGTGTGCCGAGCGCATCCCCTATATTGACGAAACATATACCATACGTGCGAATTTCCGTCCGGTAGAAACGCTCAGTCGGAAGGCTATGATCGCGCGTACCCTGCCATATATCCGAGAAAACGTACAACGAGATCCAGGGGGGCCAGAGGTCTACGGCAGTGTGCGAGCGTTGCGCATGCTGGCCCAAACCTTGCATGAGGAGGTGCCGGAGCATCTCGCCGCGCACCTGCTCTCCTTCGCCATCCCGCTTGCCGTTCGGCGCAACCTGGATGCGCAGGCATTCCTGGCAGAAGGGAAGCAGCCCGAGGCGGCGGAGCTACTCGAACAGCAAGCACGCCTGCTGGGTCAAGCGCAATATCCCGGGGTGCAGCACTCCTGGTCAGCGGTTGCCGCTTTGATCGACCAGGTGGCCGACGTAGAGGAGCGCTTCATTGCCGTTTCTGCCTCCTGGTAACGCTTTGCTGCCCATCCTGTGTGTGCTTTTGTCTGCCACGCGTACATAGGAAACTGGAGAAAACAGTACCTTGTGTGCCTTCTACCATTGGCTCATTCGTCCAAGCACTTTAGGAAGTAGGGCGTGTTGCCAAGACGCTTCACTGACAGGCCTATCTCTCTTGTAGAACACCTATCCTTGTGGTACAATAGGATTCGGGCGAGGACAGAGGTCCCCGCCCGAACTTATATGGAAAAGCTCGGGTTAACCCGCGCGGTTGACCGCAAGGTAGGAGAGGTTGGACATCCATAGCGGATATCCGACCGAATTTACATATGGAAATTTCCTGGTTAGGCCACTCCTGTTTTCAGGTACGTGGCAAGCAAGTTACTCTGATTACTGACCCATTCGCACCCCAGGCCGTGGAGAACACACCCCAGCGAGAACCCCTCAAACTGGGTAAGATCAATGCCTCTATCGTCACTATCAGCCATGAGCATCCCAACCATAGCTACGTCCAGGATATCGGCGGCAACCCGCGCGTGGTGCGCGGCCCTGGCGAGTATGAGATAAGCGATGTGCTGATCACGGGCGTGGCGGCCTACCACGATAACAAACATGGTCAGGAGCGAGGGCGCAACACCATCTATGTCATTCATATAGATGGTGTTGTTGTGTGTCACCTGGGCGACCTGGGTCATACGCTGCAAGAAGAACAATTGGAAGGGGTGGCTGACGCTGACATCCTGTTAATACCCATTGGGGGGCAGCATACCATCAACGCGGCGCAGGCCGCCGAGGTGATCAGCCAGGTCGAGCCACGGATCGTTATTCCCATGCACTACGATCCCCCGGCTAGTGATGGCTCCCATGAATCCCCCGATGCCCTTGACAAGTTTTGCCGCGAGATGGGCGTCGAGACCATCGAGCCACAGGCGAAACTTGTCGTCACGCGTAGCACACTCTCCGATGAGACGCAAATTGTGATTTTATCTCGCCGTAGTTAGCAAGCACGAAACGCGATTACCATCAAAAAAGCAGTCCGAGGGCGGGATACCGCTGGTACAGGTGCTCTGTAGATAGTGTGAAGGCCCGTTCTTTTTGTTGTGTGTTTGTACAACGGTTCCGGGTAAGGAGAAATATATTGTCGAAATTCATCTTCGTAACCGGTGGTGTGGCGTCATCTGTGGGAAAGGGCATCAGTGTCGCCTCCCTGGGGCGCCTGCTCAAGAGCCGGGGCATCTCGGTCTCCATCATGAAACTTGACCCCTATATCAACGTCGATCCCGGTACGATGTCGCCTTATCAGCACGGCGAGGTCTTTGTCACCGACGATGGCGCCGAGACCGACCTCGATCTGGGGCATTACGAGCGCTTCACCGATGAGCCTGCCTACCAGGCGAACAACGTCACAACCGGCCAGGTCTACGCGACCGTCATTGGTAAGGAGCGGCGTGGCGAGTACCTGGGCGGCACGATCCAGGTGATCCCACATATTACGAATGAGATTAAAGAGCGCATGAACAACGTGGCGCGGCGCTCGGATGCGGAGGTGGTGATCGTCGAGGTGGGGGGGACCGTGGGTGACATCGAGGGCGAGCCATTCCTGGAAGCCATCCGCCAGATGCGCAAGGATGTCGGGCGCGCCAATGTCCTCTACCTGCACGTCACCTTGCTGCCCTACCTGGGCGCCACCAGGGAACTGAAGACTAAACCCACCCAGCACAGCGTCAAGGAGCTGCTGCGCGTCGGCATCCAGCCCGATGTGATCCTCTGCCGCTCCGATTATCCCGTGAGCGAGGACCTGCGTGAGAAGATCGCCCTCTTTTGCAATGTAGAGACGCGCGCGGTCGTGCCGCTGCTCACGGCCGAGACGATCTACGAGGTGCCGCTGGTACTGGAAGAGGCCGGCCTGGGCGACTACCTGGTGCAGACCCTTGAGCTGCCGCGCCACGAGCCGCGCATGGAGGAATGGCAGGAACTGGTCGAGACCATCAGGCGCCCCCGTCCCGCGCTGACCATTGGCCTGGTGGGTAAATACGTTGAGCTGCACGATGCCTATCTCTCCGTCGTCGAGGCCCTGCGCCACGCCGGCTGGCATCACGATGTGGATGTCAACATCAAGTGGATCAACTCTGAAGCCCTGGAGAAGATGGGCGAGGGCTATACCGAGCTGCTGGAGGACGTGGAC